>DATJJM010000337.1:0-17678 GCA_035492535.1 Acetobacteraceae bacterium
GATCGACCGGGACCCGAAGGGCCATCTCGATACGGTGTTCGGTCTCGCTGACAAATTCGGACGCGGCGTCGATATCCATCTGCATGAACCGGGCGAGATGGGCGCGTTCTCAATGGAGCTGATCATCGAACGGACAATCGCTCTCGGAATGCAGGGTAAGGTCGTGGTCAGCCACGCATTCTGCCTTGGCATGCCGGATGCGAGCGTGGTCGATCCCCTGCTCACCGCGTTGGCAGAGGCCCGGATCGCGATCATGACCACGGCCACGGCGTCGCGGCCAGTGCCGCCGTTGAAGCGCCTGCTGCAGGCTGGCGTAGTGGTGTGTGCCGGGTCCGATGGCATCCGGGACACCTGGGGACCGTACGGCAATGCCGACATGCTGGAGCGCGCGATGTTCGTGGGCCAGCGCTACAACCTCCGGAGGGATGATGAGCTGACGCTGGCGCTTGATGTGGTTACCGAAGGAGGTGCGCGCGCGTTGGGGCTGGCGAACTACGGGCTGTCGCCTGGGTGCTCCGGTGATCTTGTTCTGGTGGAGGCCCAAACCATTGCCGAAGCGGTTGCACAGCGCCCAGGTCGGCGGACGGTGGTCAAGCGCGGCCGTGTGGTGGCGCGCGAAGGGGTAGTCGAAGCCCGTTGACCGGTCGGTGTGTCTCTTTGGTGATACGAACATGCGCCGGTTCCAGATCGGGCGGCGCGAATTGCCGGCGCCCGGTTCGGTGTGCATCCTTGCCCTGAACGAAGGAGGAAACACCGTGCGCCGAAGGTCATTCCTGGCGGGCACCGCCGCTGCCGGTCTTACAGCGACCCGTGCACGCGCTGAACCGGCGACAGTATCGCTGTGGCACGTGTTCAACCTCGACACCGACATGATCTACCCGGGGATGCGTGACTTCAACGCGTCACAGAGCGATTACCGGGTCGAGCCTCGTCTTGTACCGGGCGTGCAAATGGTCACGGAACTGATCCGCGCCATAGCGACTGGTTCGGTGCCGGATCTGGTGACGATCGATAGCCCCGTCGTCGCCAGTTTTTCGGCGCAGGGAACGCTGGCCGATCTCACCGATCGTGTTGCTCAATCGAAGTTCATCAAGCCAGAGGTCTACTTCAAAGGTCCGTGGGCCTCCGGCCAATGGCGCGGCAAGACCTACGGCATTCCGCGCGATGCCAACACGCTCGGCCTCTACTACAACGCCGATTTGTTCCGCGCCAAGGGCCTGGATCCTGACAAGCCGCCCAAGACCTGGGTGGAATTGAAGGACATGGCGCAGAAGTTGTCCGAGCCAGCGAAGAATATCCACGGCTTCGGATTTTGCGCACTTCAGGCCGAAGAGGGCGTATTCCAGTGGCTGCCGTTCCTTTGGCAGGCCGGCGGTTCGATCGACAAGCTGGATCAGCCCGAGGCCGCGGCGGCGTAGCAATACGTCGCCGATATGGTGCAGCACGACATCGCCTCGAAGGATGTGATCAATCAAAGCCAGTACGAGGTCACCAACACCTTCATGGCCGGCAATACCGCGATCATTCAAGGCGGCCCCTGGGAACTGCCGCGGATGTCGAAGACCGCGAAATTCGAATGGCGGCTGGCACCGTTGCCGGTGAAGGACGACAAGCAGATCAAGGCCGATTGTCTCGGCGGCTATGACTTCGTGATTCCGAAGGGTGCCGCGCATGTCGAAGGCGCGTTCCGCTTCATCGAGTTCATGTCCAATCCGGCGGTGCTCAATGAAGGATGGAAGAGCGGCCGCATCGCACCGCGCGAGGATGTCACGGTGCAGGATCCGCTTTGGCCGCAAGCCTACGCAACATACCGAGGCGAAGTGGCCTATGCGCGGCCGCGCGGCCCGCATCCGCAATGGCCGGACATTTCCCGCCCCATGCAGATCGCCTTGCAGCAGGCGATCACCGGAGCGAAGTCGCCGACCGACGCGTTGAAGGAAGCTGCTGCGAAGGTGCAACCGATCCTGGCCAAGGTCCCGCTCTGACCGGCGCCTCCACGCGACGCATGCGGCAAGGGACGGTTGTGCTGCACGTGTTCCTCGCCGTGTCGATGCTCTATCTGCTGACGTTCATCGGGTTGCCCGTCGTCTACAACCTGGTGATGAGCGTGCAGGACGTCGATCTCGGCAACATCGTCGACCTGATCAGGCCGTTCAACGGACTGGACAATTACCGCGAGGCCTTCGCCGATCCGTCATTCCGACAGGTGCTGGTGAACTCGGCGATCTTCGTCGGCGCCAACGTGATCGCGCAGGTTGGCTGCGGACTCGTGGTTGCGCTGTTCTTTGGCCAGCGCTTTCCAGGGGCACATTTCATGCGGGGTCTGGTGCTCGCCGGATGGATCCTGCCGGCTCTCGTCGTCGGTGCTTTGTGGAAATGGATCTTCGCCACGGAATACGGCGTCGCCAATTACTTCCTGTCCTGGCTGGGTCATGGCCGTGTGCATTGGCTGTCTGATCCTGCCGTTGCCCTCAGTTCGGTGACCATCGCGAATATCTGGTTTGGCACGCCGTTCGCCATGATCCTGATCGCTGCCGGACTGACCAGTATTCCCGAGGAACAATATGAAGCGGCGTCATTGGACGGTGCCGGGCCGATTGCGCGGTTCGTCTACGTCACGCTGCCGGGGCTATGGCCGACGCTGGTCGCAGTCGCCTGCCTGGTGACGATATACACCATGCGCGCATTCGACCTGATCTTCGCGATGACACAAGGCGGTCCGCTCGATGCCAGCAACGTCCTGCCGTTGCTGTCCTACCAGCTCTCGTTCCAGCGCTTCCATTTTGGTGTGGGGGCGGCCGTCGGCAGCTTCTCTTTCATCATCGTTCTCGCGGTTGCGGCGCTTTACGTCTGGACGCTGCGCCGCGAGGAACAGCAATGACGCGCCGCATTCGCCACCTGCTGGGGACACGAGGGACGCGGGCGCTGCTCTGCGCCGTCGGCGTGGCAGGCGTCGTCTGTTACCTGTTCCCGGTCTACTGGATGCTCATATCCGGCCTGAAGACGTCGGCGGAGATTTTCGCCAGCCCACCAAGCCTGGTGCCCACTCATCCGACACTGGCAGCGTTCGAGCAGGTGTTCGAGCGTGAGAACGTGGCACGCTACATGCGCAACAGCCTGCTCATCGCCATCCCCGTCACGCTGCTGACCTTGCTGCTGGGGTCGAGCGGCAGCTATGCGCTGAGCCGCCTCCGCTCACGCGTGGTCGATGTCGCCCTGGTTCTCGCGCTCATCCTGCAGATCTTTCCCGACGCCCTGCTCGCCACGCCGATGTTCATCATGTTCCGGCATTTCGACCTGCTGAACACCTTCGCGAGTGTCGTCCTGGCGACGAGTGCGAAGTCGCTGGCGTTCGCCCTGGTCATTCTGCGCCCCATGTACCGGCAAGTGCCGATAGAGATCGAAGAGGCCTCGCGGGTTGACGGATGCAATACCTTGCAGACGTTCTGGCGCATCGTGTTGCCTATCATGCGGGTGCCGCTCATCGTTGTCGGAGTGCTAAGCTTCGTTCAGGCCTATGGCCAGTTCGTCTATCCGCTGACACTGCTCAGTCGGCAAGACCTCCAGCCGGCGACAGTCGGCATCTACAGTTTCATCGGTGCGGAGTACGCCGACTGGGACCGGGTGATGGCCTTCGCCTCAATCTTCGCACTGCCGATACTCGTCATATTCCTGTCACTACAACGGAAGATCGTGGCCGGACTGACGACGGGAGCGCTCAAATAACTGGTCCCGTCTCCCCGCGACACGGCCCGAGACGTCGATGCGCCACACGCTCTGTCCGTCAGCACACGCCATGCAGCGCACGAACCGCCCGCCGTCCGGATGGACCGACGGTTGCTGCCGCGTCTTATCGTGCTGCCTTGCGAATGTTCCATGGCACGATAACGCCCGGCATGGCCAGCACGCCCGAGATGCGCGGGCTGACCACGGAGGGCAGATACCATTGCCCATACGGCACATAGGGCACCAGGCGATACGCACTGACATGCAGCGCTTCCAGCACGCGCCGACGTTCTGCGGGCGTTGCCGCATAGGGGAACGCGTCGATCAGCGCTTGATGTTCGGCATCGCACGGCCAACCAGGCCACGCGCGCTCACAGCTCGCCTGCATCGGCACGTTGCCGACCGGGTCGGACGCGCTGAGCCCGTCCCAATATGTCAGGAGGATATCCCAACCGCCCTCGCTTGGTGGCCGCCGATTGGCGCGACGACTGACCATGCTCGCGAAATCCATCGCTTGCACATCTGTGCGGAAGCCAACCGATCGGGCCTGCTGCGCCAATATCAGTGTCGCCGCATGAATGAGGTGGCTGTCTGTCGGATCCATGATGACGATGGGCCTGCCGTCATAGCCGCTCTCACGCAGCAATTCCCGCGCACGTTGGCGGGCTGCTTGCGTTCCGAGGTCCGCCGGCACGCCGGCTTGCGTGTCCTGGGGCGATCCGCAGACGAAGAAGGCGTGGCACACTTGATACAATGCCGGGTCAGGGAATGTCGCCTGCAGGATTTCCTCCTGATCCACCAATAGCAACAGCGCCTGGCGCGCGCGGATGTCGCTGAACGGCGGATGCAGATGGTTCATTCGGATCATGCCTTGCGCACCCAGCAGGTTGGTACGCACAATCTGCATGCCGTGGCGATCGAGCATCGGCAGAAAGTCCACGCCAGGGCTCTCGATGTAGTCGAGTTCGCCCTGGATCAGCGCCAGGGCGGCGGTCTGCGCATCGGCGATGGTCACCCACTCGATGCGATCAACCTGCGCGACCTTGCCACCGGCGGTGCCGGATGCCGGCTCGCCGCGCGGCACATAGTTCGGATTGCGGCGATATACCACGCGCGAACCCGAAACCCATTCCTCATCCACGAAAATGAATGGCCCGCTACCGGTGGGGCTGCGGATCGCGGTGAAGGGATCCGTCGCGGCAATCCTCGCGGGCATGATGGCTGGCATGTTGCCGGAGGGCTTGGACAGAGCGTCAAGCATCAACCCGTAGGGCCGGTTGAGCGTCCAGATCACCGTCCTGCCGTCAAGGTCCGCCGTGAGGCTCACAGTGATCGCCATGATCTGCCGGCCATGCGGATCGCGGGCACACCAGCGCCGAAGCGAGGCCACCACATCATTCGCGGTGACCGGCGCGCCGTCATGGAACGTCAGTCCATTGCGCAGCGTGAACCGCCAGACCAGCGCATCGGCCGACACGGAATAGGTGTCCACCATCTGGGGCTGCGGTCGTTGCTCCGCATCGCGGCCGAACAGTTGATCGTAGACCAGCTGTGCGTGGCTCTGCACCACGCCTGCGGTCGTGTTGATCGGGTCGAGTGTCTGCAAGTCGGCGTTCGGCACGATCCGCAGGACGCGTTCGGGGGGCACGGGCTGGGCCAGCGCCATGCCGGGCAGCGCAACGAGGACGAGCCAGAAGCCAAGACGTCGCGACCACATGCGTCCACTCTCCATCAACCAGGGATGGCAGCGTTCGACCCTGCCATGCCGCGCAGCACCGCCGGGCGCAAGTCGCGACGCACACATGCCAGCACGCCTACCGTGCGCTCCGGTCGTTGCTCCGACCGCACACTCTGAACGATACTGAAGGCCCCTCAAGCGAAGGCTTTAGCCGTGCCTGGACCGAGCGTTTCCTATACTTGCGGACGAGTGCAAGTGGACTTGGTTCGGCGTGAGCTCACCGTGCAGGGCGTGCCGGCATTCATCGGCGATCGAGCCTTCGAAGTCCTCGGAGTGCTGGTTCAGTCGGCTGGCCGGCTCGTTACCAAGGACGAGTTGATGCAACGCGTCTGGCCGGGCGCCGTCGTCGAGGAAAATACGCTCGAGGTCCATGTATCGGCTCTCCGCAAGGCGCTTGGCTCGGAGCGCCGGCTACTGAAAACAGCCTATGCGCGCGGCTACTGTCTGCTCGGCACCTGGACGGTGGTGGAACGCGCCGTGTCGATTGATCCGCCGGCTGTGCCGCGGGCGGCAACGCGCCATGCCCGCACCAGCCTGCCGATCGCGGGATCAGCGCTCATCGGCCGGACCACGCACGTTCAGCAGCTGCTCAACCTGCTTTCCGCCCATCGCATCGTCACGCTTGCCGGTGTTGGCGGGATCGGCAAGACGCGATTGGCACTCGAAGTTGCGCATCGATTGGTCGGCTCATTTCAGGACAATGTTCGGCTCGTCGAGCTGGCGTCGCTGGCCGATCCCGAACTGGTGCCGTCCACGGTCGCACGCGAGTTCGGACTGAACTTGAGCGGCGACGAAACCTCGGCCGAAACCGTGGCTCGCGCCATAGGCGAGGAACGCATGCTGCTGGTCCTCGACAACTGCGAACATGTGATCGACGGTGCCGCCGGGTTTATCAACGCCATCGTCCGCCTTTCCCCTCGGATCACTGTGCTGGCAACCAGCCGTGAATTGCTGCGCGTGGATGGCGAGCACGTGTTCCGCGTTCCGCCGCTCGAGGTCCCTCACCCCCAGTCCGAAGAGCCGGGCAAGCTTCTGGCATATGGCGCGGCGGAGCTGTTCGTCGCCCTGACGCGCATGCATGATTCCAGTTTCATCCTGCGCGACGACGACGCTTTGGCGATCGCAGGGATTTGCCGGCGGCTCGATGGCATTCCGCTGGCCATCGAGTTTGCCGCCGCCCGCGCCGCCACGCTCGGGGTTCGGCAAGTCGCAACGGGCCTGTCAGATCGGTTTGCATTGCTGACGGTCGGCCGCCGCGCGGCACTGCCGCGGCATCGTACACTTCGGGCCACCCTCGACTGGAGCTATAACCTGCTGCCCGAGGCCGAGGCGACAACGCTGAGCATGCTGGCAATCTTCGCCGGCGAGTTCTCGCTCGCTGCCGCGATCGCCGTGGTCGGCGATGTCACGGGGCAGCAAGTCTTCGACACCCTCTCAAACCTGGTCGCGAAGTCCCTTGTCGTGGCGGATATACAGGACGGAACCTCCTGTTTTCGCCTGTTGGAGACCATTCGCCTGTATGCGCTGGAGAAGCTGCGCATCAGCGGCGAGACGCAACGGGCAGCACGGCGTCATGCCGTGTATTATTGCGGGCTCGCCAGGCAGGCTGAGCTGGAGAGCAGGACAAGGACCGAGGCTGACTGGCTGGCCGTTTATGGGCAGCACCTCGACAATTGGCGGGCGGCACTGGATTGGGCGTTCTCCGCCGATGGCGACGCCGATATCGGATTGGCACTGACAGTCGGTGCGCTGCCGGTCTGGTTCAGGCTGTCACTGAGGGACGAGTGCCGCAGGCGGATCGAGCAGGCCTTGTCCTTCACGCGTGCCGAGACCGACCCGAATGTCACAATGCGACTGAATGCCGGATTGGGAGCCGCGCTCTTCTACACCAAGCAGGGCGCGACCCCTGCGGTCGCCGATGCCTGGGAAAAGGTGCTTGTCATCGCCGATCGCCTCGATGACAGCGAGCACCGGCTTTGGGCGCGCTGGGGTCTCTGGAACTATCAGATGAACCACTGTGAGTTCAGCAAGGCGCTCGTCTCCGCTCGGCGGTTCAAACGTCTGACAATCGATCCCACCGATGTCGCTGCGGCGGACCGCATGCTTGGCGTTACGCTGCACTACATGGGAAGCCACGCGCAGGCACGGCGTCATCTGGAGAGCGTACTGGCACGCCACGTCGATACGGTGGCGCGTTCGATCGTACGCAATCAGTATGATCTGAAGCTCGCCGCCCGATGCTATCTGCCTCGAATCTTGTGGTTGCAAGGGTTCCCCGACCAGGCCATGCGGGCAGCCGATAGCGTATTCCGCGACGCGGGTCAGGCAGGTCATACGCTTTCGCTTTCCCTCGCGCTGGTGCACGCCGCGTGTCCCGTGTCGATTTGGACCGGCAACCTGACGGCGGCGGAGGGATTCGTCGCGACCCTGATGGACAATTCCACAACCCATGGCCCGGGGTTCTGGCACGCAGAGGCGCGCTGCTTCGATGGCATTCTGCGAGTGATGCGAGGCGACGTTGCGCCCGGTTTGCAGATGTTCCGGCCAGCGTTGCAGGAACTCGCGGATCACAACGCGTGCATGAACATCACCGGATATATCGCGGCAATGGCCGGCGCACTGGCCCCATCCGACGAGATCGCACATGGGGCCCGTCTGGTCGCCGAGGGCCTCCAGCGCGCGGAACGCGACGAGGACCGCTGGTCCATGCCGGAGCTGCTGCGGCTTCGCGGTGAGTTCCTGCTGCGGGAGGGTGGACCGGGCGCAGCTCCCTCAGCCGAGGCGCTTTTTCGGCAGTCGCTCGACTGGGCCGATCGGCACGGGAGCCTGTCCTGGGCGCTTCGAGCGGCAACAAGCCTAGCCGACCTGCTGCTGGTCCAGAATCGCGCGACGGAGGCGCTCAGCATACTCGCGCCTGTTCATGGGAGGTTCGCCGAGGGCTCCGAGACAGCAGATCTACGGAGGGCGAGCCGGATTCTGGGAGCGCTCGGAAGCGGTTCGTCAACGCCGTGACCTGGCGGCCCCGAAGTTAGATCATTCGCCACGGGCAGCTTCAAATCGATCAACGATCCTCCCAACCTGAGACAGACCCATGCGACCCGCCTGTCCCAGGAAGTCCGTCGGGAGCCCATCGGCGAAGAAACCGCCCCGAAGCCATCGGTATCGCTCCGCGCTCCACGAAACGTCTTGCACTGGAAGAGACAATTAATTATACAAGTCTCGCAAAAAGACCTTGCAATTGGTAAATAATTGGTTAAACCACATGAAATCGTCGGTTGCCTGCTTGCATCTCGGCAACCGGCATAACGGAGTGTCCGATCAGGTGAACGGTGAGCCAAAGCTGACTGAACGAGCCGATATGGGCTCAAGATGCCGAGTCCTCCTTGCGGGCGACCACGAACTCGTACTCGACATGTTGCGCAATCTGTTGGAACCGGAGTTCGACGTGGTTGGCGCCGCAACAGACAGTGCAATGCTCCTGGAGCTGGCACAGCAGCTGGGGCCTGACATCATTCTTGTTGACAAGGTTGTGCCAGGCGTCAGCGGGCTGGATGTGGGCAAGGCGCTGCAATCCGGCGGGAGCGCAGCCAAGTTGGTCTATCTGACCATGGAGACTGATCCCGCTGTTGCTGTACAGGCCTTTCGCGTTGGCGCGTCGGGCTATATCTCAAAGGCCAGTCCAGCCGTTGAGCTGCTGCGCGCTGTGCGGCGCGTCGCTGCCGGGGAGCGATACCTGTCCCCGACGATTGTCGATGGTGATATCGAGAAGCTGCTCGCAGGTCAGTCAACCCACCCCGTGAATTGCCTGTCGCGTCGCGAACTAGAGGTGTTGAAGTTGCTCGTCCGCGGGATGCAGATGAAGGTTGTGGCTCACAACCTCGGCATAACAGCCCGCACTGTCGCTTTCCACAAATACCGGGCGATGGAACAGCTCGGTCTGCGCAGCAATCCTGAACTGATCGACTTCGCGATCCGCCACCGGCTTCTTGGCGGCGAAGGAAGCGCTCCATCCGCCCGGACCTAGACTTGGCAGTCACCCGCTGGTCCCCAAAACCCATGGTTGGTTAAAGCGTGATCGCTCCAGCCTGACGCGCCCGCCGGGGCGAGGTTTTTGGGCCGCGCGCCGATAGCACCCTCGACCTGCGCGAAGGTGACTCTCTCGCGGGCGGCCTGTCCGTCCTGATGTCGGGAAGGCGGCCGTCGTCTGGGCGTCATGACGCGCAGACGATGGCCGCTCGATCAATATTCTGGATACGGCTTATCATCTACTCAGCAACGATGGCGTTTCCATTCCGGAATGGACACGGCATACCCCTCAAAAATGGCTCGCATTTTAGCGTCATCGTGACGACGTACCGCCGCCTCGATGTCGGCCCACACGCCTGGATGATCGAGTTCGCCGGCGGCAAGCACCATGCGTTGCTGCTGATAGTGTTCGCGGACAGCCGAAATTCCTTCGAGGATTCTGCTGGCGAAGCTGCCCCATGCCCCCTTCGAGGGTAGCGCGGATGCTGTCGTGGTGATTTCCATTTTGGCGCCCCTTCGTTTTGCTTACTCGAGGGCGCACCTAGCCGATGTTCTTGTGTTCTGGCTGTTAGGTAGCTCACACGACGGCCAGAACGACGTCGATGACCGGCACAAGGCCGGCCATGACGTCGCCGCGCGGGACCGTCAGTTCTGGTGGTTGGCGCGATAGTAAGAGTTGCGCAGGACCCTTCCTGGCAGTGCTCCGCAGTGCTTGCCTTCTTCCAGCAGGACCTGGCCGTTGACGATGGTCATGTGGACGCCCTGCGCCGGCTCGCGGATGCGCATGGCACCGGTGGGGAAGTCGTGTACGACCTCGTGCGGCATCGGGCGCACCGTGTCGGGATCGAAAATCACGATGTCGGCGACCATGCCAGGCTGCAGCAGGCCGCGGTCGTGCAGCCCGAAGATGGCAGCCGACTCGAATGTCAGTCGGCGCACCGCGGTTTCCAGTGACATGATCTTCCGCTCGCGCACCCATTCGCTGAGCAGACGTGTGCTGTAGCCGAAGCCGCTCTGGAACTGCACGTGCGCACCACCGTCCGAAAGGCCAATGACCGCGTTCGGATAATTCAGGATCTTCGCGACCGCCTCGTCGTCCACGTTGTTCTCACCGTGCAGGAATGCGGTGTCGAGGTTCTCCTCGACGACGAGATCGAGAAATGCGTCGATGATGCCCTTGCCCTGTGCCTTGGCGATCTCGCCGATGGTCTTGCCCTCCAGGCCCTTGTTCTTCGGCAATACGGCATTCTGCACGGTCATGTAGTCCCACCAGGTACGGCAGATACCCGGCGGCATCGTGTCGACCTTGAACTCGACGGCCTCGGCGTGAAGCTTCCTGCGAATCTCGGGGTCGCTGTACGCGCGCAGCTTCTCCGCATCCGTCGCGAGCAGGATCGGATGCCATGTTGGCAGGCCACGGAACGTCTGGGTGTTGCGCATCGTGAAGAAGTCGGTGATGCGATTGGGCGTGCAGGTCGGATAGGCACGGATACCATTGGCGATGGTTTCGTCGACATGCGCCATCTGTTCCTTCCACTCGTTGGGACGGCGCATTGACTGATTGAGATTGTTGTAGATGACAGGCCGACCCGTGGCTTCGGACAACCGGCTCATCAGGCTGTTCTTCATCTCGGCGCCATTGCCGCCGCCGCTCTGGATGACACCGGTGCCAAGCTCGCGCAGCACATCGCACAGCGCGAACATTTCCTTCTCGTCGGCCCACAATGCCGGCAGGTGCACGCCCTGCGGATCGTAATGACCCTGGTTGCGCGATACCGAGAGACCGAGCGCGCCGGCGCGCATACCGTCACGCACGATATCCTGCATTGCCTTGATCTCGGCGTCGGTCGCCGTACGCTTCTGACATTCGTCGCCCATCACGTAATACCGCACCGCGGTGTGGCCGATGAGCTGGCCGACATTGACTCCGAGATTGTGGTCGAGATGTTCGATGTATTGCGGCACTGTCTCCCAGTCGAAGTCCACGGTGCGCAGGACTTCCATCGGGATCGCTTCGACATAGGACAGGAATTCGGCGAGGCGCTCGGACTTGCCTGGGCGCACCGGCGCCAGTGAAAGCGAACAGTTGCCGAAGATCACCGTGGTGGCGCCGTGATCGCACGAATAGGAGCACAGCGGGTCCCAGGTCACCTGGGCGTCATAGTGGCAGTGGTTGTCGATGAAGCCGGGTGCCACCGCGGCTCCCTGGGCATCGACAGTGCGCGTCGCCGCGCCGCTCAGTTTGCCGATCTCGGCAATCTTGCCGTCCTTTACTCCGACATCGCCACGGAACGCGGGCATTCCCGATCCATCGACGATGCGACCATTGCGGATCAACAGATCATACGTCATCGGCTTTATCTCCTCCCTTGCGACGGTCAACTCCAATTGCCGTTTTCAGGGCGAACGTAGCGCACCCGGGCCGCCGCGCATACTCCGGGGCAGGCCGCGGCGGGAAGGCGGCGATGACGGGTGAGCGCACCGATCAGTACCCTAATGCGGCTGCCTCTTCTCGATCAACCATCCGGTCACGCCGCACTGCTCCCAATGCGTGAAACAAGGTCCCCAGGCCGGACGCTTCCGTGCAATTTGACAATACCTGATCGCGTAATAAACCTCGCAGTGAGGAAACCAGGAGACGACCTTGAGCGACAACCCGACCAGGGCTGCCTATCTCTACTTGCTGGAGCCCGAAATTCGCTTCCTGGAGGCGGCCGTCGAGCACCTGATTCCCACCGATGAGCTGGGTCCTGGGGCTCGCGACGCGGGAGTGGTGGTCTATATCGACCGCCAACTGGCCGGCACCTGGGGTGTCCACGGCCGTATGTATCGCGGCGGTCCGTGGAGGGAGGGCACGCCGCAGCAAGGCTACCAATCGCGTTTCACGCCACAGGAAGTCTACCGCATTGCGATTCGCGAGATCGACCAGTACTGCAAAGCCGCGTTGAGCCGCCCTTTCGCGCAGCTTGCCAGTGACCGACAGTTGCGTCTGCTCGAGCAGTTGGAGAAGGACGAGATCGCGTTGCCTTCTCTGTCGTCGAAATTCTTCTTCGATATGCTGTGGCGCAACACCGAAGAGGGGTATTTCGCGGATCCGCTTTACGGCGGCAACCGTGACAAGGTGGGTTGGAAGCTGCTCGGATTCCCAGGCGTGCCCAGCAGCGAATACCGAAGACTGGTCACCAGCAGCGAGCCGTACCACGCCGAGCCTGTCAGCGTGCTCGATGTCCAGAGCGGCAAGGTGCCGGTCGACGCCGAGGGCTTTCCGAAACACGTGATCATCAAGCGCGACAGGTAAGACCGATATGCCGGATACGAAAATGAAATCTGTCGATGTCGTTGTCGTGGGCAGCGGCGTCGTGGGCTCCATCATGTCGATGGAACTGGCGAATGCCGGGTTGAGCGTCGTGTGCCTGGAGCGCGGCAAGTCGTTCGATGTGAACACCGACTTTCACAAGCCCAACGTGTACGACGAACTGAAGTTCGATCGCCACAGCGACATCTTTCAGAATCTGGCGCGCGACACCATTACATTTCGTAACAATGACGCGCAGACGGCGCTGCCGATGCGCGAGATGGGTGCGTTCAAGCCAGGCGAGATGGTGGGCGGCACCGCGGCCCACTGGGGCGGCAATGCGCGCCGCTTTCTACCGCATGACTTCGAAATGCACTCGCGCATCAAGGAACGCTACGGCGCATCGTTGATTCCCGAAGACTGCAATCTGCAGGACTGGGGCGTCACCTGGGACGACGTCGAACCATATTATGACCAGTTCGAGCATATCTTCGGCGTGGGCGGCAAAGCCGGCAACCTGAACGGCGAGATCCAGGAAGGCGGCAATCCCCATGAAGGGCCGCGCTCGCGCGAGTATCCAAACCCGCCGACGCAGCCTTCGTACGAGGGCAGGCTGTTCGCCGACGCGGTGAGTTCACTGGGCTATGTGCCGTTCCAGGGCCCGACCGCGGCGATGACGCAGGACTACCGCAACCTGTATCGCGTCCAGATGCTGGAATGCGCGCGCGGCGGCTTCTGCTCGAGCCATGTCTGCGCGCAAGGCGCCAAGGCAAATCCGCTCACCTCGGTGCACCCCGCGCTCGCCCGGCAGCCGACTTTCGAACTGCGTCCGCTTTGCAACGTGCTGCGCGTCAACACGGATTCCACCGGCAAACAGGCCACCGGTGTCACCTACATCGACGCACGCGGCAACGAAGTCGAGCAGCCGGCCAGTATCGTGGTGCTCGGCGCATATTGCTTCAGCAACACGCGGCTGCTGCTGCTGTCGGGCATCGGCACGCCCTACGATCCGCGCACCGGCAAAGGCGTGGTCGGCCGCAACTATTCCTATCAGCAAGGCAGTTCGGTGCACGTGTTCTTCGATGATCGCGAGTTCAATCCGTTCATCGGCGGCGGCCAGCTCAATACGTCGATCGACGAACTCAACGGCGACGTCATCGACCGCGGCCCGCTCGGCTTCATCGGCGGCGCCTATGTCAACACGTCGGCGCGCGGCGCCGCACCGATCAAGGGCAAGGTGGTGCCGCCCGGCACACCGCGCTGGGGCGGCGAATGGAAGAAGGCCGTGGCGTACAACTACCGCCGCAACATGGCGATCACCAGTCACGGCACCTGCCTGAGCTACCGGCACAACTATCTTGATCTCGACCCGACCTACAAAGACGCGTACGGCCTGCCGCTGCTGCGCATGACGTTCGACTGGAACGACAACGAACTGCGCATGATGAAATACGTGGACGAGCGTTGCACCGAGATCGGCCGCGCGCTCAACGGTTCGCGCCTGGGCGGCAAGGGCAAGGGCACGCATTTCGGTCTCGTGGGGTATCAGAGCACGCACAATGTCGGCGGCGCCGTGATGGGCAGCGATCCATCGACCAGCGTGGTCAACAAATACCTGCAGTCGTGGGACGTCTCGAATCTGTTCGTGGTGGGCGGCAGCGCGTTCCCGCAGAACCCCGCGAATGGGCCGACGGAGACGATCGGGATGCTGGCGTGCTGGGCGGCCGATGCGATCAAGGAGAGCTACGTTCGGAGTCCGGGCCCCCTGGTCTGATCACCAACGAGAAACCCTGTGGTCGCGTGCGGCCGTCGCATGGACCCTTCCCGCTTGCCTTTGCAGGTGTCGCGATGGACGAATAGATCGCCATGGCCAGCGGTGGCTCGAAGAGCGTGGCGTTGCTCGACCAAACCATCGGAGGGAGTATATGTGATGAGGAGGCTCTTGCTCGCCGCAATGATGTTGGCGATGCCGCTCGGCGCTTGGGCGCAAACGTGCCAGAAGAACCCTGTTAGCGCTGACCTTCCGAACGGCCAAACGGCACGCGGCATCAACATCTACGCCGACGATCTGTTCCAGCAGGGAGCGCAGGCGGTCACCAGCACGTTTCCCGACATCAACTTCATCCGGGTCAATATCTTCGATCTGGGCCAATACTCGGCCTCGGTGTTGGCGCCAGTGGTGAATCAGCTCACCAGTACCGGCGTAACGGTCGAGTTGGAAGATCACAACTATCCGACTGTGTTGACCGGGGACGATCTACAGAAGGCTGCGAACTGGTACGCATCGCTCGCGCATGCCTTCAAAGACAACCCTCGCGTCGTCTTCGGTACACAGAACGAGCCGGACCTGAGTTCCGGCGCTGGCGCGGTCGATAACGAGATTGCCACGATCTACCAGGCGATCCGCGGCACCGGGAACGATACGCTGGTCCTGTTGAATCCAGCGGGCGGTTTCTCGGTCAATGGGCTCAATCGAAGGACCTATTCCGGCATGAAGAACGTCGCGTGGGATCTCCATTTCTATAATTGGATGGCGAAGGACTCAACGGACGTTGGAACGAACTACAAGGCCCTGATGAAAGAGGTTGAAGCGGCTCGGAGCCTGGTCAACCTCCCTGTCATCATTGGCGAGTACGGCAATTCCTCGGGCGCCGACGGCGCCGTCTACGACAAAGGCGGAATGCAGGTTGTGCAGGCCGTCCAGCAGAGCGGGATCAGCAGTGCCGCTTGGGCATGGACGAGTGGCAATCCGACCCTGCCGCTGCTGTTGAAGGACCCCTATGGCAACCCGAATGCCGGCCTGACGCAGTTCGGCGAATCGACGCGGCAATATATCCGTCGTGTGTCGCCAAACGGCCAGCCACTGCCATGTTGAAGGCCACCACAAGTTCCTCCAGCCAGGCCAGCAGAACGCCGAACCCAGGTCGGCGGCGACGCGGAATAGTTGCTCGATGTACTACCTGATATTACAGCTGGCACACGCGGCTCGGGTGACCTTGGGCCTGAAGCAGCGCGATGGCCCGACGGTCAAACAGACGAAGGTCCCGCCGCCTAGCCAGGCGCCCTCGTGGACGATAACGCCATTGGCAAAATCACCGCCGGTGTCGAGCATCGCCAGTCCAGCCTCGGCGCCACGGCGATCGGCGGCAACGTTGGTGGCGGCAAGCAGACGTTCCCCTGCGGGGCGCCAGGTCCCAGCGCGAAGCCGCTACGCCCGTCGAACCCCCCAGAACAGCGGGAACGCCGCTTTCACAATGTCCTTGATATCCGCCCGGAACGCTGTCGGCTGGAACAACTGCCCCAGCGGAATGCACGGCAACGTCTCCAGCGCACGCGCCTGAACCTGCGCGGCGATCGCCTTCTGCGCCGGCAGGTCCGGCGCATCGAACCAGGCGGTGCGCAGGCGTTCCAGTTCCTCGTCGTCCGGCCAGCCAAACCAGGCTTTGGCGCCATTGCCCCGCAGCTCGAAACTGCCGCCCGGCGTGCAAGCCGCCACGCCCTCGATCTGGGTGATGAAGCAGCTCCAGCCCCCTTGGGCCACCGGCTCGCGGCTGGTGCGCCGCGTGACCACCGAACCCCAGTCCATGGACCGGAAATCCACATTCAGGCCAAGCCTGACGAACAGGTCGTGCGCGACCTGCATCATCTGCATGTAAACGGGCCGATCGGTCGGCGCCAGCATCACGACCTTCTCTCCGGCGTAGCCGGATTCCCTCACCAGTTGCTTCGCCAGGGCCTCGTCCCGCGGTCCGGACAACACCTCCATCCCGGCATGGCTCGACATCGGCTGGCTCTCGATGAAATAGCCGGTCGGCGCACGCCCGAGTTCGGTCTGATCCCCGACCACCGCAGCCAGGAACGTGTTCTGGTCGATCGCCGGCAGCAGCGCCCGCCGCAGTTTCGGGTTGTTGAACGGCGGCTGGACATGGTTGAGCGCCAGGACCAGCGGCCAACCGAACGGATCGTTCACCGCGACCTGCACGCCCGGCGATTTGCGCAGCTTCGGGCAAAGATCGATCAATGGCACCTCAAGCCAGTCGACCTCGCCTTTCTGCAAGGCCGCCGCCGCGGTCCCCGGATCCGGCTGCACGACCCATTCGACACGTTGGACATTCGCCGCCTTGCCGCCCGCCAGGAAGCGTGGCGGTTCCTGCCGAGGCACGTATCCGTCGAACCGCGCATAGGCCGCGCTGACGCCCGAGACCCATTGGTCGGGAAGGAAGCGGAATGGTCCCGACCCGACGGCCTCCTTGATCTGTTCGGTGCCTGGCGTTTTCGCCATCCGCTCCGGCATGATGAAACAGCCCCGCGCCCCCAGTCCGTACAGCATCTGGCTGAACGGCCGCTTCAGCCGGATGCGGAAGCTGCGATCGTCGATGGTTTCGATATCGTTCGTCGCAGCCAGCAACGGCTGCCCGAATGAATCGCGCGAGCCCCAGCGCCGCACCGACATCGCGCAGTCCTTCGCCAGGACCCGTTCGCCGTCGTGGAACGTCAAACCGTCGCGCAAGGTAAATGTCCAGGTCAGCCCATCGGCTGACACGTCGTGCCCCGCGCACATCTGCGGACGCGATTGGCCTGTATCGTCGAGGCCATACAGCGTGTCGAACACCATGTACCCGTGGATTCCCGCGACCAGGGCAGTGGTCCAGATCGGATCGATCGTCGAAAGGCCTGCATTCGGAATATAGCGCAGCGGCCGGGCCTGGGCGTGGGCCAAGGCCGGCGCCATCAGCGCGGGTGCTGCCATCAGAAAATCGCGGCGCCGCATACTATCCCCTCCCGATTATTATCGGGCCCATAGTCACGCCTGGTGCATGGGCTTGCTTCAGAACTACCTCGGTCTGAAGCCGGCCGACAAGGACGGCTACGACCTGCCGCTGCCGGGTGCTG
>DATJJM010000338.1:0-6193 GCA_035492535.1 Acetobacteraceae bacterium
TCGGTTTCCTTCGAAAGTTGGAGTTACGCGGCCTTGCGCTTGGCAGCCGGCTGACCCTCGATGATGCCCATGATGTCGGACTCCTTCATGATCAGGAGATCCTCGCCATCGAGCTTCACCTCGGTGCCGGACCACTTGCCGAACAGAATGCGGTCGCCTTCCTTGACGTCGAGCGGCACAAGCTTGCCGGTCTCGTCCCGGGCGCCTGGGCCGGCGGCGACGATTTCACCCTCCATCGGCTTTTCCTTGGCCGTGTCGGGGATGATGATGCCGCCCGCGGTCTTCTCTTCGGCTTCAAGCCGACGGACCACGACCCGGTCGTGCAGAGGACGGAATTTCATTCGGATCGCTCCTTGAGTGATCGCCAATGGGATGAACGGATGCCAACATGTCCCCCGCAGCCCTGGAATAGGCGCCGCGTTGGCATTTGTTAGCACTCCCCCTCGGGGAGTGCCAGCGATCTAGTCGCGAAAACGTGGCGAGTCAAGCGGTCGGCAGCAATTCCCGCCGTTGAGTGCTAACTTGTTGAATTCACTGCGATTCATGCTTGCGTAAGCAACGTGTGGTGATGTCATGATGTTGTCAAAAGACGGCCTGCAGGACGGCCTATGGGAGACCACAATGAGCCTCGCGTTGCAACTGAAGGACTATCGGCTGACGACAGCGGAAATCCTGTACCACATGCCTGATCACCACGGCATCCTCCAGAGCTACATCTGGCAGGACATGGACCTCGCTCCCCGCTTTCCCGTCCTGAACAAGTTTCTCGATTTCTGGCGGCGTGAACTGGATGGCGAAGTCCATTCCGTCCGTGTCACGTCAGCCAGGCTGGTCAGGCCGCCGGCGTATCGCAGCCCCGGTGCCTGGCTGCACCTGCACTGACTGACAGATGCGCTATCTCGGAGTTTCGGCCACCGACGCCTGAGCCTATAGTGGGCCATGCCCTTCGACGTTCGCGACTTTCCTGGTGCGCCGCCAGAAGACCGCGCGGCCGGCCAGCAAAGTCGCCGCCTGGTCGCAGTCTGGCTGTTCGGCGTCGCCCTCATGATCCTGATCATGATCGTCCTCGGCGGCGTCACCCGTCTCACCGGCTCCGGCCTCTCCATCATGGAATGGGATCCCATCATGGGCGCGCTGCCTCCGGTGAGCGAGGCAGAGTGGCAGCATCTCTACCGCCTGTATCAGCAGATCCCCCAATACCGGCTGGTGAACGAAGGCTTCGGCCTGGCCGGCTTCAAGCAGATCTTCTGGCTCGAATGGACCCATCGCCTGTGGGGCCGGCTGATCGGCTTCGCATTTCTCGTTCCCCTGGTCTGGTTCTGGGCCACCGGTCGCATCGAGCGCCGGCTGCGTCCTTTCCTCGCGCTGCTCTTCGTACTCGGCGGACTGCAAGGGGCCGTCGGATGGTTCATGGTCGCCTCGGGCTTTTTCCCGGAGTCGACCGCGGTCGCACCGGCCAGGCTCGTGATTCACCTGGCACTCGCGCTGGTGCTGTACGTCGCGCTGCTGTGGACGGCCCTGACCGTACTGCGGCCCAACCCTGTCCCGGTGCGATGTGACCGGCTGATGCACCAGCTGGCCTGGATTTGCTGCGCGCTGGTCGCGATCACGATGCTCGCTGGCGGTTTCGTTGCTGGAACTCGTGCCGGATTCGAATACAATACGTTTCCATGGATGGATGGGCAGCTCGTGCCGTCCGGCTATGCTCAGCTTCAGCCGTTCTGGCGCAATCTTATGGAGAACCTCGCCGCGGTGCAGTTCGACCATCGCCTCCTCGCCACCCTCACAGCCCTGGTGGTCGTTTGCACCTGCGCCGTGGGCCTGATCGTCCGGTTGCCGCCGGTGGCCCACTATGCGCTGTTGGCGCTCGGGGTGGCCGCCGCTGTGCAGTACTTGCTGGGTGTCGCGACACTGCTCTCGGTGGTGGAAATCGATCTTGCGGCGACACATCAGGCCATGGCGGTGCTGCTGCTGACCAGCGCAGTCGTGCTGCTGCACGCGACGCGTCCGATTCGCCCCACCCCTCCGCAATGACGCGGCCATGACCGACCTCTGCGCACCAGAGACAGCGGCGCTGGTCACGGCACATGTCACCGCAGAAACCGCCCTGTCGCGCGTCAATGCGGCACTGGCGGCACTGCGCACCGGTCTGGCCGCGTTCGATCCCGACAGCCGCCTGCTGTTCGCCAATCCGAGTTTTACACAGCTGTTCGGCCTGGCTGCGGAGCGACCGGCGCCCGGCACTCCTTTTGCGGGGTTGCTCGACTTGTTGGCGAACCGCGAGGCCTTTTCCGCGGACGACACCGCGGCGTTCATCGAGGCGCAGCGGAGACTCGATCGGTCGCAGCCGTCCTCGATGAGAAGGGTGCTCCCCGGCGGTGAGGTGATCGATATCGTCTCCGATCCGCTGCCAGGCGGCGGTTGGACGATGGCGATCAGCAGCATCAGTCCGCTGGTCCGTGCCGAAGAAGAGGCGCGGGGCCGAGCCGGCATGCTTCAGTCGATCGTCGACGCAATCCCGCATGGCATTGCCGTCTACAGCGCCGACAGACACGTGGTCATGTTCAACCGCGCCTATACCGATGTGATGTCAGGGGCGCCGTTGGCGGTGGGCGACCATCTGCTTGATGTGATCCGCCGGCGTGCCGCTGCCGGCGAATATGGTGCCGGCGACCCGGAGCAGATCGCCCTCCAGCAGATGGCGTTCGACGTGACCCGTCCGCAGAACCGCAAGCGGCGGCGGCCGAACGGCGTGGTCGTCGACGTGCGCACCACGCCGCTGTCCGATGGTGGCTATATCAGCGTCGTCACCGACATCTCGCCGCTGACCGCGGCGGAAGCCGAAGTGTCGCGTCGCGCGGAAGAACTGGCGGTGATGCTCTCCAGTATCCGGCATGGCGTGCTGCTTTGGGGATCGGATCAACGCCTGATCGCCACCAACGCGATGGCATCCGAACTGCTGGCGCAGCCGCCCGGGGAGCTGGTGGCAGGACTGTCGCTGGAAGCCGTGCTGTCGAATATGCTGGTTCGTGGCGTGTTCGGCGACGGCCCCGGCGCCTCCGCCGAGGCCGAGGCCCTGCGCCAGGCCGACAATTCGGCACCCTACCGGCGGCAGCTTTTCACCAGTGCTGGCCGCGTCCTGGACTTCCGGTCCGATCCGACGCCGACGGGCGGCTGGGTCAGCACATTCACCGACGTGACCGAATCCCGCACCACCGAGGATGAGTTGCGCCGTGCCAAGGAGGCCGCCGAGGCCGCCAACCAGGCGAAATCCCGCTTCCTCGCCACGATGAGCCACGAGTTGCGCACACCGCTGAACGCAGTGATCGGCTTCTCCGACGCGCTCGTCCAGGAGTCCGCGAACCCGTCACGCGAGCGCATCGCCGAGTACGCCGGGCAGATCAACGATGCGGGAAGGCAGCTTCTGGGACTGATCAACATCATTCTCGATGTGGCGCGCATCGAATCCGGCCGGTTCGACTTCGCCTCGGATACGGTGGACATTGCCCGCATGGTGCGATCCAGCGTGCGCCAGGCCGACGCCGCCGCGCAGGCGGCCGAGATCGCGCTGGTTACCGATCTGCCGGATGACCTTCCTGCCGTGCGAGCCGATGAACGGCGCCTGCAACAGGCGCTGAGCCATCTGCTGTCGAACGCGGTCAAATTCACCGAGTCGGGCGGAACCGTCACGGTCGGCGGATCGATCACAGCCGACGACAGCCTGCTGCTGTTCGTGCGCGATACCGGGATCGGCATTCCCGAAGCGGATCTGGAACGGGTATTCGAACCGTTCACTCAGCTCGATGGCAGCCTGGCGCGCCGGTTCCAGGGGGCGGGCCTCGGGCTCTACGTGTCGCGCGCCCTGGTGGCGGGCCACGGTGGCAAATTGACGCTGCGCAGCCGGCCGGGGACCGGAACGCTCGCGGAAATCCGCCTGCCCGCCGAGCGCGTGGTTCCGCTCGACCAGCGGCTGATTGTCGGCGGCCGGCCGTGACCCCACTCTGAACAGAGACTGTTGCAAGGAATCGGGGCCATGACGCCGCTCACCGCGACTGACAAGCTGTTCTTCGAGCGCGCCGATGCCGCGCTCGACCGCGCCGCGGCTGAGGCCACGGTTGACCAGGCGCTGGCGCACAGCGACGACGGCGAACTCTACCTGGAATACCGCGAGAGCGAGCAGATCAGCCTGGATGACGGGCGGATCCGCAGCGCCGGGTTCGACACCGCCCTCGGGTTCGGCCTGCGCGCCGTCGCCGGCGAGGCAACCGGTTACGCCCACGCCGGCGAACTGTCCGAGGCCGCCCTGCGTCGTGCCGCAGACAGCGTCGCCGCGGTCGCAGCCGGTCACTCCGGCGTGGCGGCGGAACCGCCACGCGCGACCAATGCGCGGCTCTATTCGGACGCCAATCCGCTCGGCGCGACCGAGTTCCCCGCCCGCACCGCCTTGCTGGCCGAGATCGACGCCTATGCCCGCGGCAAGGATCCACGCGTCGTGCAGGTGATGGCCTCGATCACGGGTGAATGGCAGGCTGTGCAGATCATGCGGCGGGACGGCACGCGGGTCGCCGATCTGCGTCCACTGGTACGCCTGAATGTCGCGTTGGTGGTGGAAAAGGATGGCCGGCGCGAGACCGGAAGCTACGGCACCGGCGGACGCTATGCCTATGACCACGTGACCGCTCCGGCTGTCTGGCGCGGCGCGGTGGACGAGGCGCTGCGCCAGGCTCTGGTGAACCTGGACAGCCGGCCCGCACCCGCCGGCGAGATGGAGGTCGTGCTCGGCTCCGGCTGGCCCGGCATCCTGCTGCACGAGGCAATCGGCCACGGGCTGGAAGGCGATTTCAACCGCAAGAAGACCTCTGCCTTCGCCGGGCTGCTGGGCAAGCGAATCGCCTCACCCGGCGTCACGGTGGTGGACGACGGCACCATCCCTGACCGCCGCGGCAGCCTGACGGTTGACGATGAAGGCACACCGACCAGCCGTACCGTGCTGATCGAGGATGGCGTGCTGGTGGGCTTCATGCAGGATCGGCTGAACGCACGGCTGATGGGCATGGCGGCAACCGGCAACGGCCGCCGGCAGTCGTATGCGCATTCGCCGATGCCGAGGATGACCAACACGGTCATGCTGGCCGGCCCGCATTCGCCGGACGAAATGATCCGTTCGGTCAAGCGGGGGCTCTTTGCCGTGAACTTCGGCGGCGGCCAGGTCGACATCACGTCTGGCAAGTTCGTGTTCTCGGCCAGCGAAGCCTATCTGATCGAAGATGGCCGCGTGACGACGCCGGTGAAGGGCGCCACGCTCATCGGCAACGGTCCTGATGCTTTGACCAAGGTCGCGATGATCGGCAACGACATGGCGCTTGATCCCGGAATTGGGACCTGCGGGAAGAATGGCCAGGGGGTGCCGGTTGGTGTCGGTCAGCCGACGCTAAAATTGAGCGGCTTAACGGTCGGCGGCACAGCAACTTAACGGTCGGCTCTGGCGATTCGTCGGCGCCCGAAAAAAAATCGGCGGCGATTTTTGGTGCTTCAGCGCCCTAATCGTTAATTTCGCGACCGGCGAGGTCGAAGCTGAAATCGCCAGGTAACTTCTTTCGATTCAGCATCGATTCCATAACATGCAAATCACAAACGGCAGCTTGACGCTCCGAAACAAAAATCGGGATGAATCTACACATTCGCGATATAGTATCAGAAATAAATAAATCGTCTCACTGAATCCCGCTGCATGAAGCAAGCATTGGCGGCCGCTCGCCTCGGTTGCGATTTGACGGTGAGATAACGTCAAAACAACGATAAAAAATCCTCAACGTGGAATCATCGCGCCAGTCAAAAGCAGGGTGCAGAGGCAGCCTGCGCAACGAACTGGCTAAGCAAACTCAAGGAAGGATGCTGACCGATGACCCTCCACACCGCCACCGCCGTCGCCGCCACGCTCGATTCCGGTAAAGTTCGTCTTGGGGGATTCGCCCCGTCGTTGGCGCCGACCGCTGACAGCGCGAGGGTCCGCCTCGGTGGTTTCGCCCCGACCCTCGCCCCGACCACCGACACTGCGAAGGTCCGTCTCGGCGGCTTCGCCCCGACCCTCGCCCCGACCACCGACACTGCGAAGGTCCGTCTCGGTGGCTTCGCCCCGACCATCGCTCCGACCACCGACACTGCGAAGGTCCGTCTCGGTGGCTTCGCCCCG
>DATJJM010000339.1:0-9190 GCA_035492535.1 Acetobacteraceae bacterium
AGCCTGGCGTAGCGGACGATACGTTCGGCAATCAGTTCCGGATGTTCGACAAGATCCGTGGCGTGTGCAATCACGCCTGGCATCAGCATCTTGCCATCCGGCAGCTTCACGCTTTCCCACACGTGATACTCGTGCTCGTGCCGCACATTCGCAGCCTCGATTGAGTATTGTTGCGCGTTGATCTTCAGCAACAGGTCCGCGATGTATTTCAGTTCGATGTCGTTGACATGCGGACGGTGGCCGCTGCCCCAGCAGGTGTGGAAGCGGACCTGCTCTGCCGGGATGCCGCGCAGCGCGTAATTGATGAGATCGACGCATTTCCCGAGGTAGCCGCGGTATTGCTCCACGTTCCAGTCGGGATAGAACATCCAGGACGTGCAGAATTCCGGTTCGTCCACCTGGACGATGAGGCCAGCAGCGGTGATCGCTTTGTATTCCTCGTGGCACGCATCAGCGACAGCGGTCATATAGTCGTCTTCGCTGGCATAATGCTCGTTGGGAACGCCGGCACCAAGACTGAGCGGCCCGAGCGCCGCGAGATAGCCCTCGACATCCTTGCGAGCGATTGCGGCCTGCAAATTGCCGATATCGGCCTGCACGGCTGCCTGGCCGGTGTAGCTTATCGGCCCTGTGCAAACCAGGCCCTGCTGGCTCGTCGCGTAATGCGCGTGGCCTGGCGTTGCGAAGCCCGGCCGGATCGGACCACCGGAGCCAGAGTACCACAGGCCTGAGTCGTAAAAGCCTGGAAAGTCGCGCCGATCGCGTTCACCAGCGCCGCCGCGTTTGGGTGATATGGTCCGATCTGTGCCTGGGCGGGAAAAGCCGCTGACCCGGTCATGCATATAGCCGCCATAGCTGCCGGCCTTGGCGTACTCGCCATCGTTGACGACATCGACCCCAAGTTCGATCTGACGGTCAACGATTTCCTTGACCGCTTCTGGCAGGCGGGATGTGTATTCAGTCCCGAGCGAACGCTGCCTGTTGCCATTGATCAGCTCATCCAGATAGCCCGGCCGGGGCAGATTGCCGGCGTGCGATACAAGGATGTGATCTTCACTGCGTCGCAAGATCATGCCTCCTTCAAGGGAGAGATAGTGGCGGAGGGAGTGGCCCTCTGATCGAAACCACCTAACCGCAGGGAACCCTCGCAGATCAATCCATTGGATCGGTTATCAGCGGGCGCGGATAAATATCCAAGTGAGTCTGATAACGGGCTTGGTACGTCGGAGGAGGTCGCGCCAATGCGATCATACTCAACGCGTCTCACACCTGGGTTGCGGTCCATCAGGTGGGTTTGCGTATTCCGCATGTTCTGCGGTTCCGTTTTACTTATTTACCCCCGGCCGGGCGCGATGAACTCCCAGGGCGCATATTCCTGGGTGATGTCGGTCATCACCTCGATCAGCGCCGGCGCGTTCGCCGACAGGGCTTCACGCAGGGCGCCGCGCAGGCCGTCGGCGTCGGTGCAGCGCCAGGAGGCGACACCGAAACTCTTGGCATAGACCTGGAAGTCTGGGTTGCGCAGCTCGGAGCCGGAGGCACGTCCCTCGAACAGGCGGCGCTGGTCGCGCAGCACGTTGCCGTAGGACGAGTTGTTGAACAGCACTGTCACCAGGTTGATGCCGAACTGCACGGCGGTGGCGAGTTCGGCGCCGCCGAACAGGAAGCCGCCGTCACCGGTCAGCGCGACCACCGGGCGATCGGGCATCGCGACCTTGACGCCGAGGGCGGTGGGGAAGCCGGCGCCGAGCGTGCCGGAGAAGCCGGAGGTGATCAGCGTGCGAGGGGCGTGGATCGGGAAGCCGAACCAGGAGACGTAGCCGGCCTGGGTCATCTCGTCGCACAGGATGCCGTTCTCGGGGAGGACGTCGCGGATCGCCTCCAGGAAGGACATCTGCGGCTGCACCTTCTGGATGGTCTGCGCGGTGTCCGCCTTGGCGCGAGCGATGGTCTCGGCGCGGGCCGGGTCGCTGCGTGGCGCAACCGCGGCGGCGAGCGCGCGAGCGGTATCGGCGCTGTCGGCGACGATGGGGATGTCGGCGCGGAGGCGGCGCATCTCGGCGGGGTCGATGTCGATGCGGGCGATCTTCAGGCCGGGCGGCGAGGCGCCCCAGCGGGAGGTTGGCACTTCCAGGCGGGTGCCGAAGGCGACCAGCAGGTCGGTCTGCGGCCAGAGCTTGTAGGCCGAGGCGATGGTGAGGCCGAGGGGGTGGCTGTCGGGGACGATGCCCCGGCCGCTGCGGAAGGAGACCACCGGGGCGCCGATGCGCTCAGCGAGGGCACGGATCTCGGCCGCGGCGTGCAGGGCGCCGCCGCCTACCCAGAGCATGGGGGCCTTCGCCTCGGCGACGGCCTTGGTGAGGGCGGCGATGCGGTCGGGGTCGGGGAGCGGCTTGGGATGCAGTGGGAGCGGGTCCTGCGGGGTGACCTCGGCCGATGCGCCGAACTGGTCCCAGGGCATTTCCAGCGCCACCGGGCCGGGACGGCCGGACTGCATCTCCTGGAATGCGCGGGCGGTGAGGTAGGAGGCCTGGGAGGGGTGCTCGATGCGCTCGGCCCATTTCAGCAGACTGCGCAGGGTGGCGAGCTGATCGGGAAGCTCGTGGAGCTGGCCGCGGCCGCGGCCGATCATCATGCTGGGGACCTGGCCGGTGAGGCAGAGGACCGGCGCATTGACGCCCCAGGCGGTGGCCAGCGCGGCAGTGGTGTTGAGCACGCCGGGGCCGGGGACGACGGCATAGGCGGCGGGACGGCCGGTGGCGCAGGCATAGCCGAGAGCCATGTAAGCGGTGGTCTGCTCGTGGCGCGCATTGATCAGGCGGAGCGAGTTGGACGCACGGGAGAAGGCGTCGAACAGGCCGTAGGTCTGTACGCCGGGAAGGCCGAACACGGTGTCGATGCCGTGGCGGATCAGGCTGTCAACAATGGCTTCTCCGCCGGTCATGCGCGGCATGGCTTGATCCTTCTGCTGATTGGCCGCGAGGGTGGCATGGCCGATGGAGAGGGGGAAGGTTGGCACCGGGTGGTGGCCCGGCTGAGGCGCAGCGTTGCGCCGTGCTCGCAGCCGTCAAGGGCGCTGCGCGCCGCTTCGCCGTGGCCTGCGGCCACCCTTGACCGCCACTGCGCGCGGCGCTGCGTGTTTTCTCAGGCCGGGACGGAGAAACGGCCCTTTCCAGCCGAACAGAGAAACGGGTTGGAGGGTTGCGGGCGCGGTCGCAGGTTGGCGGTGCGGGCGGAGCGACGCTAGGCTGGCGCCAACCGTCTCAAAGGAAACGACCGAATGCCGTCCGCCGTCTCTGCCGTTGAAGCCACGACCATGCGCCGGGTGTCCTGGCGCCTGATGCCGTTCCTGCTGCTGGCATATCTCATCTGCTACATCGATCGCGTGAATGTCGGCTTTGCCTCGCTGCAAATGAACAAGGCCGTGGGGATCGATGCGAAGACCTATGGGCTTGGTGCCGGTATCTTCTTCATTGGGTATTTCATTCTGGAGGTGCCGTCGAACCTGGCGCTGGAGAAGGTTGGCGCACGCACGTGGATCGCGCGCATCATGATCTCGTGGGGGATCGTGTCGGGCGCCTTCGCGCTGATTGGAGGGCCGACATCCTTCCTGGTGCTGCGCTTCCTGCTGGGCGCGGCCGAGGCGGGATTCTTCCCGGGCGTCATTCTCTACATCACCTACTGGTACCCCTCGCATTACCGCGCGATCATCGTTGGCATCTTCATGGTCGCGATCCCGGTGGCCGGGCTGATCGGCTCGCCGATCTCAGGCGCGATCCTCTACATGGATGGCGTGCTGGGGCTTGGCGGCTGGCAGTGGATTTTCCTGCTGGAAGCCGCACCTGCGGTGCTGCTGGGGATTGCGGCGTTCGTCTGGCTGACCGATCGGCCGGAACATGCGTCGTGGCTGACGGATGAGCAACGGGGCTGGCTGATCGACCAGTTGGACCTGGAGCGCCGGCGCGCGCCGCGCATTTCGCACGAGTCGGTGTGGAAGGTGCTTGCGAACAAATACGTGCTGGTCATGGCACTGGTGTATTCGGGGGCGGCGGGGGCGTCGACCGCGCTCGCGTTGTGGATGCCGCAGCTGGTGAAGTCGTTCGGGCTGACCAACTGGCAGACCGGGCTGCTGAATGCCGTGCCGTTCGGCATTGCCGCGGTGTGGATGATCGCATGGGGCCGGAACTCCGACCGTACCGGCGAGCGGGTCTGGCATAATGCGCTGCCGCTGGGCTGGATGGTGCTGGCGCTGGTGGGGACGTTCTTCGCCATCGGCAGCCTGTGGGCGATGATCCCGCTGCTGACGCTGGTTGCTGCCGGAACCTATGCGAGCAAGGGGCCATTCTGGGCGTTGTCGTCCGAGTGGCTCGGTGCGGCCTCGGCTGCTGCGGGGCTGGCGCAGATCAATGCACTGGGCAATCTGAGTGGTTTCGTCTTCAACTACCTGATCGGCTATATCCAGGCGGAAACCGGCAGCTTCCCGCTGGCGCTGATGCCAATCGCGGCGGTGGCGACGATCGGGACGATCAGCGTGCTGGTCGTGGGGCGCGGGCAACCGCGCACCGTGGCGGCCGAAGCCTAGGAGGCAAGGAAGGCGAGCACCAGTTCGCAGTAGCGGGCTGGGTCCTGCTCGAACATGAAATGCGTCGTGCCGGGGATGATCTCGGCGCGCGCATTCGGGATGCTCGCGGCGAGCGCGTGGAACACCATCGGCAGAATGCCTTTGGTGTCCGCGCCGCCGATCAGCAGGGTGGGAACGCGGATTGATTCGGCGGCAGCACGCGAGAAGGGCTGGCGCTGTTCGTTGATCTGCCCGAGCAGCGTGCGCGCGTTGTCGCGCCAGGTCTGGCGGACGGTGGGCGCAACATGCTGCCAGTCGTCGCCGATGAGGCCGGCGAAGATCTCCAGCGCGCCGTCGATGTCACCCGCCGTGACGCGTGCGGCGGCGTCGTGGTAGCGCGTATGGAAGGCTGGCGCGGGAGCCGTGGCGCCGTCGGGATGCAGGGTGGCGTCGAGGTTGCCGCCAGGCTCCGCCAGCACCAGGCGTCGCAGCAGGTCCGGGCGCTGCTGTGCCACGCGGAATGAGATGTGGCCGCCGCGGGAGTGGCCCATCAGATCGACGGGGCCGAGACCGAGGGCCTCGATGAACGCGATCACGTCGGCGACGTGCTGCGCGATGGTGTAGTCGGTGCCCTGGCCGTTCCAGTGTTCGGGGAAGAAATGGCGGAGGCTGACGGAGATGACCCGGTGGCGGCGTGACAGCGGACCCATGACGGGGGACCAGACGCGGAAATCTCCCAACGTGCCGTGCACACAGACGAGGGGTGGGCCTTCGCCGAGGGCGATGTAGGCGATGTCGGTGTCGTTGGTGCGTTGATGCAGCATGGTGGGAGCCCGTGGCATGAAGGAAGAATTAACACGGATTGCACGGATTAGGACACGGATTACACAGAGTTTTATAAGGTAAATCGCTATTGAACTGATATAGTCAAAAATATCTCTGTGTAATCCGTGTTTAATCCGTGCAATCCGTGTTAATTCTTCAGTGAACTAGCGATAGAATTCGATTTTTGCCTCGCGGAACCAGAGGAAGTTCGCAGGTGCCGCGGAGATCGGGCCGTTGATGGCGAACACCGCGATCTCGAAACGGTCGCCCGGGCTGACGCTGTCACGCAGCACGAGACGGTTCGGCATGTTGAAGCCCTGGACGGCGGCCGGGCTGGGCCGGCCCGCGGCGCGCGGGAGGGCGCCGTCGATCCAGACCTCGGCGTAGTCGTCCACGTTCACCGTGAACACGGCCTTGGCGCCCTCGGTGGCGAAGCCTGCGATGGTCGCGGGCATTGTCAGCACTGTGCGGAACCAGAAGAACGACACCATGCCGCCGCCGCGTTTCGCTCCGAGATCGGTCGCGGCGACCTCGGGCCACGCCGAGTCATCGAAGCCAAGGAGCTCGGCATGCGGTTCCACGTCATAGGTCGTGGTGAATTCGGGCATTGAATCCGACAGCGCCGGGCACTCGACGATTTTGGCTTCCTTGGCCTTCCAGCGGGCGGTGAACAGGGCTGAGCCTTGGCGCGTCATCAGGTCCACGACGCAGGCTGGCGGGATTGATGGCGCGATCGAAGGCTGCGGCATGAGGTTGGGCGGCATCGCGGGCGGCGCTGATACGGACGGCCGTATATACCGGGCTGCTGGCACGTTTCCTGTCCTCCAGGTTGATTGCGTGAGACTTTGCGTCCTGGTCGCGCCCCTGGCAAACAGCGTGTCATGCCGGACGCACCGCCATCGGACATTCTTGCCGCGCTTCGCCGCATGGAACTGCTCGCGGCGGACGTCGCGGTATCGGGCGAGCGGCTGACCGGCGGCGTTTCGTCGGACATCTGGCGGATCGATCTGCCCGCTGGACCGATCTGCATCAAGCGTGCCCTGGCGAAGCTGCGTGTCGCCGCGGACTGGCAGGCGCCGGTTGAGCGCAACCGCTATGAGGCGCGCTGGATGCAGCGTGCCAATACCGCCCTGCCGGGAGCGGCGCCTGCCTTGCTTGGTGTCGATGACGGCGCGGGCGCGCTGGCGATGCAGTTCCTGCCGCCGGAACACTACGCGCTGTGGAAGGCGCAGCTGCGCGACGGCGATGCGGACCCGGGCTTTGCTGCACAGGTGGCTGCGGCGCTGGCGCGCATTCACGCGGCGACCGCGGCGGAGCCTGCGGTGGCCGCGGAGTTTCCGACCGACGCGATTTTCTACGACATCCGCCTGGAGCCTTACCTGGTGGCCACCGCGCGGGCGCATCCGGACCGGGCGGATGCGCTGCGGGCGCTGGTCACGGCTACGCAGGCGAACAAGCGCGCGCTGGTGCATGGCGATGTCAGTCCGAAGAACATCCTGCGCGGGCCGGACGGGCCGGTGTTCCTGGATGCCGAATGCGCCTGGTGGGGCGATCCGGCGTTCGACGTGGCGTTCTGCCTCAATCACCTGCTGTTGAAATGCCTGTGGACGCCGCGGGCCACCGCCGGTTTCCTGGCCTGCTTCGAGGCGTTTGCGACGGCGTACCGCGCGGGAATTGCCTGGGAGGCGCCGGGGGCGGTGGAGGGGCGGGCGGCGCATCTGCTGCCGGGGTTGTTCCTCGCCAGGGTGGATGGCAAATCGCCAGTCGAGTACGTCACCAGTGAACCGGACAAGGACCGGGTCCGACGCACAGCCCGTGGGCTGCTCGCCCAACCGGTCGAGCGTCTGGGCGATGTGCGCCAGGCCTGGGCGAAGGAGCTCGCCGCATGACCGACACCACCATCGCCTTCGTGCATGGCCGCCGTGTATGGGACAGCCGTGGCCGTCCCACCGTGGAGGCCGAGGTGCTGCTGGAAGGCGGCGGCGTCGGGCGTGCGATCGCGCCTGCCGGCGCTTCCACGGGCACGGGTGAAGCGTTGGACCTGCGCGATGGCGGCGAGGCGTTCGGTGGCTATGACGTGACCCGCGCGGTGGGGAACGTGAACGGCGAGATCGCGCGCGCGGTGGCCGGCATCGATGCGGCGGACCAGCCGGCGCTGGACAAGCGGCTGATGGAGCTGGATGGGACGCCGAGCAAGTCCCGGCTGGGCGGCAACGCGGTGCTGCCGGTGTCGATGGCGGCGGCCCATGCGGCTGCGGCAGCCGCGGGCGAGCCGCTGTATCGCTACCTGGGTGGACCGGATGTGAGCATGCTGCCTCTGCCGCAGATCCAGATCTTCGGCGGCGGAGCCCATGCCGGGCGGCGGGTGGACATCCAGGATTTCATGGTCACCTGCCCAGGCGCGGAGAGTTTTGCCGAGGCGCTGGACTGGACCGCCGAGGTCTATCGCGCGGCGGGTCTGCTGATGAGCGAGGCCGGGACTTTGCAGGGCGTGGCGGACGAGGGGGGATGGTGGCCGGCGTTCTCGACCAACGAGGAGGCGCTGGAGACATTGGTGCGGGCCATCGAGCGAGCCGGCTACGAGCCGGGGACCGAGGTCGCGATTGCGCTCGATATTGCCGCCTCGGAGTTCGGGCGCGGCGGAAAATACAAGCTGGCCCTGGAGGACAGGGAGCTGGACAGCGGTGGCATGGTGAATCTGCTGTCGGGCTGGGTGCGGCGCTATCCGATCGTCTCGATCGAGGATCCGCTTGCCGAGGACGATCATGAGGGATTCGCTGCCTTCACCCGCGAGGTCGGTCAGCGCGTGCAGGTGGTGGGAGACGATTTCCTGGTGACGCAGGCGTCTCGCATCCGCGAGGCGGTGATTCGCGGCGGCGCCAACGCGGTGCTGCTGAAGCCCAACCAGCGCGGCACGTTGACCGAGACGTACGAGGCCTGGCAGGCGGCGAAGGAGGCCGGGTTCGCCGGCATCGTCTCGGCGCGGTCGGGCGAGACCGAGGATGTCACGATCGTGCATCTCGCGGTGGGATGGGCGGTGGGACAGCTCAAGGTCGGCAGCTTCGCGCGCAGCGAACGCATGGCGAAATGGAACGAGGCGCTGCGCATCGAGGAAGCGCTGAGCGCGCGCGCGAGCTTCGCCGGTGGCGGGGTGCTGCGAGGGCGCGCTTGAACGTCCTGTTCCACTACGCCGCCGGACCGGACCTGACGGCACGCCTGGATGCGGTTTCGGGGCTGACCATCACCGTCTGCCCTGAAGCTGACGATGCGCTGCTGGCGCGGCTGCTGCCCGAGACGGATGTGCTGTGGCATGTGCTGAAGCGCTGCACGGCGGAGATGATTGCCGCGGCGCCGCGTCTGCGGCTGATCCAGAAGATCGGCGTGGGCGTGAACACGATCGATCTGGAGGCGGCAAAGGCGCGCGGGATTCCGGTGTGCAACCTGCCGGGCACCAACGCCCGGGCTGTCGCGGAACTTACGCTGGCATTGATGCTTGCCGTGTTGCGGCGTGTGCCGCGCTTCGATGCGGCGATGCGGCGTGGCGAATGGCTGGACCCGGTGCTGCAGGATGGCATTGGCGAACTCGGCGGGCGCACGGTCGGGCTGGTGGGCTATGGTGCCATTCCGCAATTGCTGGCGCCGGTGCTGGCCACGCTGGGGTGCCGGGTGATCTACACGTCGCGCTCGCCGCGCCCGGATGCGGCGGGCGAGTGGCGGCCACTGGAGGCGCTGCTGGCCGAGGCGGATGTGGTCAGCCTGCACGTGCCGCTGGTGGCGGAGACGGAGCGCATGATCGATACCGCG
>DATJJM010000340.1:0-15811 GCA_035492535.1 Acetobacteraceae bacterium
GACGCCGTTCCAGAACGTATCGGCGACATGGATGACGTTCGCCTCGCTGAAGGTGACGGATATATCGCTGTCCGTATGGGCGCTGCCGTAATACCGTAGGTGCAGCGAATTGCGATTGAGCTTCAGACTATACTCATTGGCAAAGACCTCATCGGGCAGCGCGCCAGACGAAAGAGGCAGGAAATTGTAGTCCCAATCGTCCACCCTCTGCACTCTGGACAGATATTTGCGAGTGTTCTCCTGAGCGATGATCTTCGCACCTGCCTGGCTGAGCCAGGTGTTGCCGTCGGTATGGTCAAAATGCCAGTGCGTGTTGATCAGATGTGTGATCGGCTCCGGCCCGATGGCAGCCAGCGCCGCGCTGATATGGGCCTGCGATATGCCGATCCCCGCGTCCACCAGCACCTTGCCGTCGGGTCCGGTCAATATGGCCATGTTGCCGCCGGATCCTTCGAGAACGGTGATGTTGCCCCGCACTTTGTGGGAGACGATCGGCGCCGTGGCCGCACTGTCCTTGATCAGACTGACGATACCGCGTGCTTCGGCGAAAGCCTGCCGCGGCGTCAACCATCCGCCCGTGGCGGCCGTCGCCCCCGCACCCAGGCAGCAGAAGCAAAAAAGCCGACGCGGCAGTCGTGCATCGTGTCGCATGTCGAGGTTCCTGCCCATCATCGGCCCTCCGGGTTTGGTTTGCCGGCCATCAATGCTGGCACGATGAACCGCACGGTCTCGCGGGTGATGACCCTGTGGGTGGGATCGGCCAGCTCGAACAGAACGCTGTGCGGACCAGGCGGCAGGCCGACGATGATGACTGTCTCGCCTGAGGCATCGACGAAATGCCACGGCTGATCATCTACAGTGAGATGCAGGTGGCCAATGCGTGGCGAAACGTCGAGGGCACCTTGGCCGAATACCGGCACCACGCGCAGGTTCTCCGTCCGGTACTGGATGAACACCAAGCCACGTGACAGCGGTTCCGCAAACGGTGAGTCAACGACCAGCTTCGCCGGCGGCTCCTGCTCGATCGCCACCAGAGGCGAGGGCCCGCGTATCTCCCTGGCGCTTCGCGCGGACGCATCGGTCGCGACGGCAGCGCACACGGCCACAACTCCCAGAGTGAAGGTCAATCTTTGCATTGAACGAGCCCGTCGGTATTGAAGCTATCCCGCCTGGCTCTGGATGAAGGCCAGCAGGTCGCTGTTGAACTGATTCTTGTGCGTCGCCATCAATCCGTGTGGCGCGCCCGGATAAACCTTGAGCACCGCCCGTTTGAGAATCTTCGAGGAGAGCAACGCCGAGTCAGAGATCGGCACGATCTGGTCGTCGTCACCGTGAATAACCAGGGTCGGCACGTCGATCCTCTTCAGGTCATCGGTCAGGTCAGTCTCGGAAAATGCCTTCACGCACTCATAGGCACCGCGCAGTCCCGCCTGCATGCTCCATGCCCAGAATGCGTCGTGTACGCCCTGCGAGACTTTCGATCCGGGGCGATTTGCGCCATAGAACGATGCGCTGAGCTCGCGGTAGAATTGCGATCGGTCACGCAGCAGATCGGCGCGGATGCCATCAAAAACTTCGATCGGCAGGCCACCTGGATTGGCAGCGGTCTTCAGCATGAGCGGCGGTATCGCTGAAACCAGAACAGCTTTGGACACGCGCTTCGTACCGTGCTTACCCATGTAGCGTGTGACCTCGCCGCCGCCAGTGGAATGGCCGACCACGACCGCGTCGTTGATATCGAGCGCATCCAGCAGCTCCGACAAATCGTCGGCGTAGGTCGTGAGATCATTGCCATTCCACGGTTGGCTCGACCGTCCATGGCCACGCCTGTCGTGGGCAATGCAGCGGAAGCCGTGCGACGCAAGGAACAGCATCTGATCGTCCCATGCGTCCGCGCTCAGCGGCCAGCCATGGGAGAACACGACGGGACTCCCGGTCCCCCAATCCTTGTAGTGGATGGTTGTGTGGTCCTTCGTCGTGATCGTGCTGCCCATCGTCGCACTCCTCGATCGGATCGGCGATACGTCGTATCCATTGCAACTTCCCGATGCGGGACACTGCCCGCGCCTCTGGCTTAGCCGATTGCGGTGAGGGTGCGCCGCCACTATGAATGAGAAGGACCTTCTCATTATCCGGAAAGCTGGGGCGACATGGACCGCCTGGAAGCGATGTCGGTGATTGTCGCCGTCACGGAGACCGGCAGCTTCTCCGCTGCGTCCCGCCGCCTTGGAACACCGGTTGCGAGCGTCAGTCGCAAGGTCGCTGAACTTGAATCACGCTTGAAGGCCGAGCTGTTTCAACGGTCGTCGCGTCGCATGACTCTCACTGACGCAGGCCGTTCCTATGTCGATGCATGCAGACGGATCATCGAACAGGTCGACGACGCGGAACGCCAGGTCTCGGGTGAATACCGAACACCCAAGGGCGATCTTGTCGTGACGGCACCGTGGGGTCTTGGGCACACGCATCTGCTTCCGATCGCTGTAGAATTCCTGGATGCATTCCCCGAGATCAGCCTGCGGCTTGTCCTGACTGACCGCGTCGTCGATCCGGTGGAGGAGAACATCGACGTCGGTGTCCGTATAGGCAACCTGCCGGAAAGCAGCATGATCGCGACCCGGATCGGATCGATCCGTCTCGTGGTGTGCGCAAGCCCGGTCTACCTGGCAGCGAAAGGACGGCCGCAAACGCCTGATCAGGTTCGCGATCACGACTGCATCGCGATCGATGGTGCCGCGTCGAACACGTGGAAGTTCCGCAAAGGCAGGCGTGCAAGCCTGGTGCCGATCCAGTCGAGGTTGTGTGTGAACACCTCGGAAGCCGCGGTGCTCGCTGCCATCGCGGGTGCTGGGCTGACCCGTGTCATGTCCTATAAGATGGATGCGGCGAGACGGGCGGGATCACTCGAACTGGTCCTGACGCAATTCGAGCCGGAACCGCTGCCCGTCCACATGGTGTACTCGCCGCGCAGGCCGGTCCCGTTGAAGCTGCGCGCCTTTCTCAACTGGGTGACGCCGCGGCTCAAGGCGAGGCTCGCATTCCGCGACGATGAGCGCTGAGAGGGCCAAGGCCCGCCATCATCGTGTTGCCCAGAACGATCAGTTGCGCGATGTTCCCCGCAACGACAAGAACCGGGGGCACGTCCATCAACCGCATCGGGGGACCATCTATGCATCGCAGGACCTTGCTCAAGGCCGCTGCCACCACTCTGGCGGGCACGCTCACCGCGCCTGCCATCGCACAGGGCAACAGCAAGGTGTTGCGCTGCGCGCCGGAGGCGAACCTGGCCAGCATCGATCCGATCTGGACCACGGCTACTGTCGCCATCAACCACGGCTACATGGTCTACGACACGCTGTATGGCACGGACCTGTCGCTGACGCCGCGCCCGCAAATGGCCGCCGGCCACACCGTGTCGGACGACAAGCGGACATGGACGTTCACGCTGCGCGACGGCCTGGCGTTCCACGATGGCGAACCGGTGCGGGCCACCGATTGCGTCCAGTCGATCGACCGCTGGTCCAAGCGGTCTGCGTGGGGGCAGGCACTGGGCGCGGCAACCGAAGAGATGAAGGTGGTGAACGACAAGACCTTCGTCATCCAACTGAAGAAGCCGTTCTCCTCGATCCTGTATGCGCTTGGTGTGGCCGGATGCTTCATCATGCCGGAGCGCGTCGCCAAGACCGATCCGTTCAAGCAGATCACCGACGCGACCGGTTCCGGACCGTTCAAGTTCGTGAAGGATGAATGGGTCGCGGGTGCCAAGGCTGTCTGGGTGAAGAACGATAAATACGCCCCGCGCAGTGAACCGGCCGACTTCTATGCCGGCGGCAAGCGCGTCTACGTCGATCGGGTCGAGCATATCGTCATGCCGGATGGCGCGACGGCGGCTGCGGCGCTGCAGACCGGCGAGGTCGATTGGGTGCACGTGCCGCAGATCGACCTTGTGCCGATGCTGAAGTCGAGTTCCGGCGTCACCACGGCGGTGTATGATCCGCTCGGTTGGCTCGGCATCATCCGTCCGAATTTCCTGTTCCCGCCGTTCGACAATCGCAAGCTGCTGCGCGCGATCCTGCCGGCGATCGACCAGCGCGAGTTCCTCGCCGCGGTGGTGGGCGAGCAGGCCGATCTCGGCAAGCTGCCGGCGGGCTTCTTCACCGCGGGCGGCGCCATGGCGAACATGAGCGGCATGGAGGCGCTCACCGGTCCGCGCGACGTGGAGAAGGCGAAGCGGCTGGTGGGCGAGAGCGGCTACAAGGGCGAGCCGGTGCTGCTGATGTCGCCGACGGACCAGCCTGCGCTGCAGCAGGTCGCGCAGGTGACCCGTTCGGTGTTCGAGAAGGTTGGCCTCAACGTCAAATTCGCCGCGATGGACTGGTCCACGCTGGTCGCGCGCCGTGCGTCGCGCGAGCCGCCGGACAAGGGCGGCTGGAATGCGTTCTGCACCTCGTGGGCGGGCCTGTCGGTGACCGATCCGGGCGGCCATTTCCCGATCCGCGGCAACGGCTCGGGCGCGTGGTTCGGCTGGCCCACCGATGCGAAGATGGAGGCACTGCGCGATTCCTGGTTCGACGCGCAGGACCTCGCCGGCCAGAAGAAGATCTGCGAGGAAATGCAGCTTCAGGCGTTCGAGCAGATGCCGTTCATTCCCGTTGCGCAGTGGTTCTATCCGACCGCGTTCCGCAACAATATCGTCGATATCGTCAAGGCGCCGGGCATCCTGCACTGGAACCTGAAGAAGACGTGACGGCGGGCGGGTCCTCGGGTCAAGCCCGAGGACATGGCCGGCTATTGCCGGTCCCGTTGAGCGGGCGGTGCATTTCCACTGTGGGTCAGGGCGGAGCGGTGGCGATCGCCGCTGCTGGGTCGAGCGGGTTGACGGGCGGCTCGCCGATGAAGAAGCCGAGGACCTGGCGGAGCTCATCTCGTTTCAGATGCAACCAGTCCCAGTTGCTGTCGGGCCTTCTGTCCTGCTGCTGAACGAATGCGTGCTGGCGGCGGGATTTCTGCTGCATCAACCTGGCAACGCTGCCGTTGAAGTAGTTCATGATGTCGAACAGATGGTTCCAGAAGGCGCCGTGGCAGAAGCCGGGTACGACGGCGAGATCGAGGCAGATATCCTGGATGGTGCGGCCCACGGGGCGGCGGCGTACCTGACGCTCGAGATCCTCCAGCGTGGGCATGAAGAGTTCGGGATCGTCCCAGCCCGCGGGTCGGCATGGCCGGCGCGCGCGAATGCGCGCGGTGGGGAGATCGTGCTGCGCGTCTGACGGTGCGGGGAGTTCCGTTGGCGTGCGGGTGCGGCGCTCGACGAAGTCGATGTCGCGGCCGGTTGCCGCACGGGCGAGCAGCACACGCTCGAGCGCGGTCGCACGCAGGATGCCTCGATTGAGGTGGGCAAGGATGGTGGACAGGTTGTCAGTGCCGAAACACGCGGCGATGGCGTTGAAGTTGGGCGCGGTGGCGCGCTGGCGGACGGTGTCGATCAGGTGACGGCCATAGCCGAGCAGGATGCGGGCGGCGTTGAGGAGGACGTGGATGTTGTGGGGCAGGGTGGAGTCGCAGTGATCCTGTGGGGGATCGGGAGGAGAGGCGGACGGTGCGGTGGCTCCAATTGCTTCCATGTTGGTATACTTAACGGATCAGTTAGTTGCGAGGCAAGGAAAATATTCAGATGATGGCTGGTGGCCGGGGAGATTGCATGGCTGGCGACCAGCATGAGAGAGGGGATCGTCATGCCGCGCCGTTGCGCAGATTACCGAGAGAGCCACCATATGCTATTTTGTCGTGATGGCTGACCAGGAACTTGACACTCTTTACGACACTGACGTTGCCGCCTGGGCCGAACGGCAGGCGGGCGCACTCCGCCGCCGCGCAGCCAATGAGATAGACTGGGACAACGTCGCCTAGGAGATCGAGGGAGTGGCCGCGAGCCAGAAACGGGAGGTTCGCTCCCGGCTCAGGGTCATTTGCGAACACCTGCTGAAATGGCGGCATATGCCCCAATGGCGCCATCAAGGCCAAAGCTGGCGCAACACACTCGCCGAGCAGCGCCGCGAATTGCAGGAACTTTTCGGGGACAGCCCTTCGATGCGCGGTTTCGCGGGAAGCGTGTTGGCGCCGGCGTATGTGAACGCTCGGCAGGACGTGGAGCGGAAGAGCGGAAAAAGCCTCGGCCTGCCGGATGATATATGCCCGTTGTCGCTGGACGAGGTCCTGTCGTTGGACTTCCTGCCGGACGCGTGAAGCGGAGCGGGGTGTTTATACCAAGTCCCGCCGAGTGCGACTCTTACCGTCATGCCGGGCGAAGGCCCGGCATCCCTGTCGTTGCAGCTGACTGTGAAGAAAGACGTGGATGCCGGGGCCAAGCCCCGACATGACGAATGGGCCGCAATCCCTGGGATTGGGTATTGACCCACTGGTGCAATGAGACACTGCCCATAGTCCGGGTTGGAGAACGGCGCGGTCACGAATGATGCGTCGAGAGCGGGCGGCAGTCTCGGCTGCAAGGCTATGAGTAAGCATGAGACAAGCTCGCGGCCCAATCAGTCCAGTACCGGTATCAATTGACCTGGCACCGCCGTCGGAGCCGTATCGGTACTTCGCGCGCACAGTCTTCTGTGGAACGCCGCCGATCGTCTGATCGAGGTCGCAAACGAGGAGTGGGACGATGAGCAACCAAACCGAGGGCCGGTGTCTTTGCGGAGCAGTACGATTTGTCGCCAGGGGAACGCCCACGGCAGTGGCGTGGTGTCATTGCCAGAGCTGCCGCAAGCATAGCGGCGCGCCGGTTTCCGTTTTCGTAGCATTCAGGCGTGACGCCTGGGGCATGACCCAGGGCGAGATAACGAGGTTCAACTCGTCCCCTGGCAGGTTGCGCGGGTTCTGCGCACGGTGCGGGTCTACCTTGACGTGCGAAGGTGAGACCTCGGCGGACATTCATTTTCATATTGGCGCGTTCGCGTTCGATGACGCTGCACGGTTCACGCCGACGATGCAGTTCTTTCCGGAGGAGCGCCTGCCATGGTTTCCATCGACCGACAGCAGTGTTCCCTGATCGGTCGTCTGCCGAAGGTCATGGTCGCGACAGGCAATGCGCGTCAGTGAGAGGAGATCCGGTGAGTCATGCGCGGCCTGCCACCAACAGCCGCTGGTAGGCTGCCAGGTCCTCGACATGACCCTGGTCCGACCGGAGGCCGATATGTCCGTCGGGCCGGATGACGAGAAGGGTCGATGCGCCGATGCCCAATTCGTCTGCCGCTGCCGGCGCGATCCGTGCGAACCGGTTCTGATCGCCGGAGCCGGCCGTGATCACGACGATTTCCTCGATGATGGCGGATGAGTGGTTCTGATCGCGCATGAGTTTCTCCGCGTGCGCGAGTGCTTCCACCTGAAACGATGGCCCACCGATGAGCAGAGCGGTGTGGCCGGCGCGATTGGTCAGTTCCTGCAGCATGCACGTCCGTCGGTCGGCAAGGCGGACCTCGATGGTATCCGGCGGGCGCTGGCCCGGTGCGAGCGCGTCGTGCTTTTGGCCCATGACGATCGGTGAGTCCGCATAGTCGACGTCGAGTTCCGCTTCGGCGACGGCTTCGTGGTGTCGCGAACCGGGGTCGGAGAACACTGACCGCAGCGTTGCATCGCGGGCACGCCTCGCGTCTGGATCGCTGACCATCTGGGCAGTTTCGACGTCGTCGCCCGACTTCGTGACCATCTCGGCCACCGGGCGGCGCTCGCATTCGTAGCTGTCCAACAGCTTTTCGGTGGCGTCGCCATGGCAGACCAGTGCCAGCTTCCAGGCCAGATTGACCGCGTCGTGCAGGCCGGTGTTCATCCCATGGCCTTGGGCGGGGGAACATACATGTGCCGCGTCGCCTGCCAGGAGCAGATGACCTGAGCGAAACCGCCCTGCCACCTTCGTGTGACAGTGAAAGCGGGTCGGATTCGCAACACCATCGAAGCCGAGCGTCGGCAGGTAGCGGCTGATGGTGGACGCCGCATCGGCGACCAGATCGGAGTCGGGGGATCGCGGCCGCAGGTAAACGCGCCACCTCTGGTGCGGAAGCGCGGTCAGAATGACAGGGATCTCGTCCAGATAGGCGTAATTCGCCTCGTAGGACTCTTGCCAGCCGCGCAAGGTCGCATCGAACACTGCCCAAGGCTCAGTGATGTCATGTCCGATCATATCGATCCCGGCAAGGGTCCGGGCCGTGCTGTGCAGCCCATCGCATCCCACCACCCACGCGGCCAGGATCTGCTGTATGGCGCCTTCGCATTCGATGGTCGCGAGCAGCCTGCCTTCGTGGTCCGCCAGTCCCGTCAGGGTGCATGAGCGATTCACCTCGCCACCCTGCCGGTGAAGGTAGTCGGTCAGGATCGCCTCGGTCGCTTCCTCGGAAATACCGATGTTGAATCCATAGCGGCTGCCGCAGATCGAGAGGTCGATTTCGCCGAGCACGGCACCCTGCGAGCGGATACGGGCAAAACGTTGCTTCACACCCGTGGTCAGGAGCGGCTCTACAAGACCCAGGCCCTCGAAGAGTTCGAGGGTGCGCGGATGCACGACCGTCGCGCGATCCCAGTGCAACGGCGCCTGATGTGCATCGATCAGGTGGCACGCAACATTCCGGCGAAGCAACTCCGATGCGAGCAGCAAGCCGGTCGGCCCCGCACCGACCACGAGAACCGTGGTTTCAATGGACATTATGAACCTCCGGTTCTGGTTACAGGCTTGCGGTTCGCCCGCCGGCTGGTCGGGCTGAGGTCTGGTCACGATCGCGTCCGGCTGTTGTCCGGGCTTGATCTGCGGCACAAGCGGTCCGCTGACCAAGTCCAAAAACGACGGCAACCACGAACCAGGTGACGGCTGGCGCGACCATACTGCTCGGGATAGTCCGGAGGCAGTGTGCCAGGGAGCCGGCCAGGCGTCGACATTGCGTATCGGGAAATAAGTGACGCGGGATCCGGGAGGGATGCTTGCCTTGGGTCACACCGATTGTCACTCGCATTCCCGGCCCATTCGCACTATGTGTGCGGCGCAACATCCCCCAATCCAGGCCCCTATGCAGATTCGCAACGTCGCGATCATCGCTCACGTCGATCATGGCAAGACCACGCTGGTCGACAAGCTGCTCAGCCAGTCCGGCTCGTTCCGCGACCACCAGGTGGTGGCCGAGCGCGCGCTGGACCGCAACGACCTGGAGCGTGAGCGCGGCATCACCATCCTGGCCAAGTGCACCTCGGTGGTCTGGCGCGACACCCGCATCAACATCGTGGACACGCCCGGCCATGCCGATTTCGGCGGCGAGGTGGAACGCATCCTGAACATGGTGGACGGCGCCATCGTCCTGGTGGACGCCGCGGAAGGCGTCCTGCCGCAGACCAAGTTCGTCGTCGGCAAGGCGCTGGCCCGCGGCCTGCGCCCCATCGTGGTGGTCAACAAGGTGGACCGCGGCGACGCCCGCCCCGACGAGGTGCACACCGAGGTATTCGACCTGTTCGCCGCCCTGGGCGCCGACGACAATCAGCTCGACTTCCCGATGCTGTATGCCTCGGGCCGGCAGGGTTGGGCCGATGAATCGCTGGAGGGGCCCCGCCAGGATCTTTCGGCGCTGTTCGACCTGGTGGTCCGTCACGTCCCGGCCCCGGCACTCGACATCGATGCGCCGTTCGGCATGGTCGCCACGATCATGGAATACGACCCCTACCTGGGCCGCGTCCTCACCGGCCGGGTCGAGCAGGGCCGTGCGCGCGTCAATATGCCGGTGAAGGTCCTGCACGCCGACGGCACCTCGGGCGAGACCGGGCGGCTGACCAAGCTGCTGTCATTCCGCGGGCTCGACCGCGTGCCGGTGGACGAGGCGGAGGCGGGCGACATCATCGCCATCGCGGGCCTCGCCGAAGCCACGGTTCCCGATACCATCGGCGCACCTGAACTCGGCGCTCCGCTGCCCGCCATCCCGGTGGATCCGCCCACCCTGGCGATGACCTTCCGCATCAACGACGGCCCGCTGGCCGGCCGCGAGGGGAAGAAGGTGACGTCCCGGCAGATCCGCGAGCGCCTGTTCCGCGAGGCCGAGGGCAACGTTGCCATCAAGGTCACCGACAGCAACGAGACCGAGGCATTCGAGGTCGCCGGCCGTGGCGAGCTCCAGCTTGGCGTGCTGATCGAGCAGATGCGCCGCGAGGGATTTGAGCTGGCCATCGGCCGGCCCCGCGTGCTGACCCGCACCAACCCCGACACCGGCGCCCGCGAGGAGCCGATGGAGGACGTGCTGGTCGATGTGGACGAACCCTATTCCGGCGTGGTGGTGGAGCAGCTGTCGCGCCGCAAGGGCGAACTGCGCGACATGCGACCCTCGGGTGGCGGCAAGCTGCGGCTGACCTTCAGCATCCCGAGCCGCGGGCTGATTGGCTATCACGGCGAATTCCTGACGGACACGCGCGGTACCGGCGTGATGAACCGGCTGTTCGCCGGCTACGGCCCCTGGAAGGGCACGATCGAGGGCCGCCGCAACGGTTCGCTGATCTCTACCGAGAACGGCGAGGCGGTGCATTACGCGCTGTTCTACATCCAGGAGCGGGGCACGCTGTTCGTGAACCCGGGCGAAAAGGTCTATGTCGGCATGATCCTCGGCGAGAATGCCCGTGGTTCGGACCTGGAAGTGAATCCGATCAAGGAGAAGAAGCTCACCAACATCCGCGCCGCCGGCAAGGACGATGCGATGCTGCTGATCCCGCCGCGCCGCATGAGCCTGGAGCAGGCGATCGCGTATATCGAGGATGATGAGCTGGTGGAGGTGACGCCGGGCGCGGTGCGGCTGCGCAAGCGCTACCTCGATCCGCACGAGCGCAAGCGCTTCGAGCGGCGGGCGGAAGCGGCGGTGGCGTAGGCCAAGGGGGCTTTGCCCCCTTGGAACCCCCACTAAGGGCGGAGCCCTTAGAACCCGAAGGCTCCGCCTAATGCGGCCGCGCTGCCGTCAACTCATCAAACCGGCCGAGGAACGTCCGCAGTATGCGTGACGGATTCGCCTTGCTGTATCCCAGCACCAGCTCGATCTCTGGCGCCGGCCCTGCCAGCGGCCGGCTGGTAACTGACCACGTCAGATGGTTGCAGGCGAAACCAGGCAGAAGTGTCACCGCCCGCGTTGACGCCACCAGTGACATCGCCATCGACAGATACTCCGCCCGGTACGGCGTATTGGCACGGATGCCTGTCCCGCCCAGATACGCCTCGGTGATCGACCGCAGGACCGGCGCCTGATCCGCCATTCCTACGAAGACTTCGCCCTCCAGGTCCCTGGGATCAACCACGTCCCGCTCCGCCAGCCGGTGGTCGCTCCGAAGCATCACCACCAACGGCTCGCGAAGCACCGTCCGGAACGCCAGTTCCGGATGCCCTTCCTCCGCCCGCAGGAAAGCCGCATCCAGCGCGCCGGTCGCCAACCCCTGCGCCAAGTCCGGTGAATGCTTGCTGGCGATCGTCACCGCTCCTTCAGGCAGCTCATCGCCTATCACCCGCATCACCGCCGGCAACCACTCGGGCTCACATCCGCTCAGGAATCCCATCGCCAGTTTCGTCGATTCCGGCGCCGCCGCCCGCCGTGCCGCAAGCTGCGCCCGCTCTACCTGCTGGAGCGCCTGCCGCGCATGGTCCAGAAACACCTTCCCCGCTGAAGTGAGCACCACGCCGCGCGAACTCCGCGCGAGGAGGTCCACTCCGACCTCCAGCTCCAGATCTCGGATCTGCCGGCTCAATGAGGGCTGTGCGGTATGCAGCCGACGTTCAGCCGCAAGCGTCAGGCTGCCCTCCTCTGCCACAGCGACGAAGTAGCGAAGATGCCGCAGCTCCATGCCTCACCCCATGCTCTGAAGGTATGACGGCCGACCTACAAAGTCTTTCGGCCAGTCCCAGCCCAACCCTAGCTCTTCGAACGCAGCACCGCTTGGAACAATCCGCGCGGCACCGAAGGAGCCAGATCATGACCACTTCCGTCGCCCTCATCACTGGTGCGTTGACCGGCATCGGTCGCGCCACCGCCTTCGCCTTTGCACGAGAGGGCTATCGCGTCGTGATCGCCGGGCGGCACGACGAAGCCGGCCTGCAACTGGCCGACGAACTCCGCGGCCTGGGTGCCGAGGCCGTCTTCATCCGCGCCGATGTGCGCCATGAAAACGAGGTCTGCGTCCTGGTGGACCAGACGATCGGGCGGTTCGGGCGCCTCGACGCCGCCGTCAATAATGCCGGCACGGAGGGTCATCCGGGCCCCGTCACGGAACAGACCGCCGAAACCTACGCCGCGACCTTCGACACCAATGTGCTCGGAACGATCCTCAGCATGAAGCACGAACTGCGCGTGATGCAGGAGCGGGGCAGCGGCAGCATTATCAATATATCATCGACCTTCGGTCACCGTGGCGGCCGCGGAGCCTCGCTCTACTCTGCCAGCAAGCATGCCGTGGAGGGACTGACAAAATCCGCTGCGCTCGAAGCGGCGGCGTTTGGTGTCCGCGTCAACGCCATAGCCCCGGGCCCGACCGAGACAGGCATGCTGGATCGCTTCACCGGCACAGCCGAACGCAAGGCTGCCATGGCCGCCGGCGTGCCGATGCAACGCGTCGGCACACCCGATGAGGTCGCCGCCATGATCGTCCTGCTGTCGTCGGACAAGGCGTCGTTCGCCACCGGCCAGGTGCTGTCGGTCGATGGCGGCAAGTCAGCCGGTTAGCAGATTTTTCTAAAACGCAAGGAGCCATTGATGTCATCGCTGAACGGCAAGACCGCCCTCGTCACCGGCGCTTCGCGCGGTATCGGACGCGCCACGGCGCTTGTGCTGGCGCGGGCCGGCGCGCAGATGCTGGTGCACTATGGGACAGGCGCCCAGGACGCCGAAGCTGTTGTCGCCGAGATCCGCAACGGCGGCGGCCGCGCCCAGGCAATCCAGGCCGACCTGTCCACGCCCAACGGCCCGCATGAACTCGCCGCCGCGGCGCGCGGCATCGTTGGCGACCGCCTGGACATCCTGGTTGCCAATGCCGGCGTCTCGAAGGCCGCCACCATCGAGGATACCACGCTGGAGGACTTCGACCGCTTGTTCGCCGTCAACATCCGCGCGCCGTTCTTCCTGGTGCAGCAGCTTCTGCCGATCCTGCGCGAGGGGAGCAGCGTGATACTGATCTCCTCGCTGGCTGCACGTGCCGCGGTGGGCACGCTCGCTGCCTATGCGGCAAGTAAAGGCGCTGTGGATACGTTGGTCAAGCACCTCGCTGGCCCGCTCGGCGAGCGAGGCATCCGCGCCAACGCGGTCGCGCCCGGTGTCGTCGGCACCGAAATGTCGAGCTTCACCAAGACCGAAGCGGGCCAGGCCATGACCCTCGGCATGCAAGTCCTGAAGCGCATCGCGCAGCCCGACGACATCGCCGGCGCCATCGCCTTCCTTGCCTCCGACGACGCACGCTGGATCACGGGTGAGACCCTCCACGTCGACGGCGGCTCAAAGCTTTGATTCGGACATCCGGACCGGCGGCACGTCGATGGCGTCGGGACTCACTTGGCGTCACCGCGGGGTTCCCTGACCGGCTGGATGCATGCCGAACAGTGCATAGGCGCGGGCGCTCGGCGGCCATACCGATACGACCTGCGTTCGCCACGTGAAGGCAGCGCCTAACAGGGCAACGAGGGCGACGACGCTCGCGGCCCAGGCGATCCGCAACCTGAGTGCCGACGGTGATGTCGCGGGATCGGCTATCAGCCGATCCATCGCCGATTGCTGCACCGCTGGCATGGCGGCGTCGGGTATGGCTTCGGCGGCAGGTGAGGGTGGTTCCGGACGGCTGTCCGGCTGTTCGTCCAAGGGTGCTTCCGGGACCGCCTCCACGGGCGCCCATTCATTGCCGCAACGGGCGCAGCGCACGATCCGCCCGGGCGTGACCAGAGAGTCCGGCACGTCGTAAGTGGCGGAGCAGGACGAACAGCCGATGCGCATATGACGGGCATCGTGCTCGACGCCGCTGCGCAAGGCAACGACGGATTGCGGCGATTTCGGTTGCGGTCGCGCGGAGAGCACGCCGAGAGAGGTCTCGTGCGTCGGCAGCACCCTCTCCGGCGCTTCGCGCCTGCCTCTCCCGCGAGCGGGCGAGGCGGAGCTGTGTCAGGCGGGAACGATGAAGGGCTTTGCCTGGGCGTCATAATCCGGATAGCCCAGCGTCGAGCGCAGCTCCGCGGGAGGCAATGCGGTTGCCGCCTCGGCATCGCCGGCGACCAGGGCCGCCACTCCAGCCTTCATTCCGGCCGCGGCGGGCGACAGCAGTCCGGTCGGATAGGTGCCGATCTTGAAGCCGAGCTCGGCTGCCTTGCCGCGCGACGGCGTCGCCCTGGGTGCGCCGGGAGACAGCACGGCAAACGATGGCCGGCCGGCAGCCGCCGCGACGGCGCGCTTGATTTCGCCCTCGTCGGCCGGAGAGTCCAGGAACAGGATGTCGGCGCCTTCCTGCACATACATCTCAATTCTTGCGACGGCCTCATCGATGCCCTGGGTTGGGCGGCAGTCGGTACGCGCCAGGACCAGGATGCCTGACTCCTTTGCCGCTTCCACCGCGGCGCGGATCTTCATGCGGGCCTCCTCGCGCGGCAGGCAGGGCTTGCCGGCGGAGGTGAGGGCGCGCGGGGTGATCTTGTCCTCGATCAGGATGGCGGCGGCGCCGGCGCGTCCATACGCGCGCACGGTGCGCTGCACATTCATGGCGTTGCCGTAGCCATGATCGGCATCGGCCAGCACCAGCGTGTCTGGGGCAGCGCCGCGGACCATGTTGAACGAGTCGAACATCTCGGCGAACGACAGGAGATCGAGATCGGGTCCGCCCAGCCGGCTCGCGGCGACGCAGGAGCCTGACAGGAAAGCGGTCTTGAAGCCGGCGGCGGCGGTGAGTTTGGCGGACAGGCCGTCCCACACGGCTGGCATGACAACGAAGGCAGGCTCGGCGAGCAGCGCGCGAAGACGGTCGGGCGGAGTCATGACGTTTCCTTCGGAACGGGTGGTGGCCGGTGACGATAGGCTGCTTCGCGGTTCTCACCAAACAGCGCGGGACGTCGGCTCATGCTTCGGTCCAACGTGCGCGATAGGCGCTCTGCGATGGTCCGGTCTCGCCCGCACGACGTTATCGCTCTGGATCAACCACGATGCATCGCAAGCGGCGCGGACGCGGCACGCGCCGAGGTCCACCGATGCAGCAGGCCGAACTGCCAGCGCGAAATTCGATGCTTGAGCCGCACGTTCATGCGCGACACACTGCCCTATCGAGGCATAACGGAGACAACATAGTGCCGCGCACTCCTCTGATGCAGGCCTTGCAGCGTATCAGTCGCTCTACGCCCACTCTCACCCGCCGCAGGTTCCTGACCACCGCCACGTCGGCCGCGCTGCTTCCTGCTACCGGCCTTGCGGCCACGGTGAAGATCGCGATCGTCGGTGCCGGCCTCGCTGGACTGACGGCTGCCTATCAGCTGAAGAAGGCCGGCTACACGCCACGCATCTACGAGGCCTCGAGCCGCCTTGGCGGACGCTGCTACTCGGCACGCGACATCTTCGCCGATGGTCAGGTCGCCGAGCATGGTGGCGAATTCTTCGACACCGGTCACAGGGAGATCATCGCGCTTGCCAAGGAGCTTGGCCTGACGCTGGATGACGTGCTGGTCGCGACGCCGAAGGACACGCATCCGATCTACATATCGGCCGGCAAGCCCTACACGCTTGCCCAGGCGACGAAGGACTGGCAGCCGCTGTACCCGACGCTGCAAGCCCAGGCGAAATCG
>DATJJM010000341.1:0-7391 GCA_035492535.1 Acetobacteraceae bacterium
GACGTGCTGGATGCCAATGCGACGCACGGCGTAATCGACGTGGTCGGCGAAGTCGCGCACGGTGACGGCGTCGGGCTTCGCGTCCTTTTTCAGGAATGCGGCGACGGCGGTGATCTGGATCACGCCGCCGACGTCGCGCAGCGCATCGAGCTGCGTATCATCCATGTTGCGCGGATGGTCGCACAGAGCACGGACACAGGAGTGGGTCGAGACAACAGGGGTCCGCGACAGCGCAGCGGCCTGCAGCATGGTATCACGTGACACATGCGCGACATCGACGAGCATGCCGAGACGATTCAGTTCCGCGACGGCGGCGCGGCCCAGCTCGCTGAGCCCACCATGCTCGGTCGGCGCATTGTTGAGATCACTGCGGGGATTGGCGGAATCACCAATCGCATTGTGACCGGTATGGGTCAGCGTCATATAGCGCGCGCCAAGAGCTCGGAACCGGGCGAGCCGTGACAGGTCGGTTCCCATGGCGAAACCGTTTTCCACCGCCGGGATGATCGCCAGAACGCCGTCACGCTTGGCAGCCTCGATCTCGGCCACGGTGCTGGCGGTTCGCGCCGTAATGCCGTTCTCGGTGCGGCCCATGCCACGGATTGTCTCGAGCATGCCGATGACACGCTGATAGGCGGTCACGTCGGTTTCCGGCGTGCGCAGAGCCTGCGGCACATAGGCGACAAAGCAGCCCGCAGACAAGCTTCCGCGCTGCATCTTCGGCAGGTCCACCCGTCGCGTTCCTTCGAGGAACGGATCAGGGCCTGTGGGCCACGGAATGTCGATATGCGTGTCGAGGGTCAATAAACCTCGATGCAATGAAAGGGCTTCGGCGGGGACAGACTCATTCATGGTAGGGATCGTTGCAGATATCAGCGTGACGCGGAAGGGCAGGCTTTGCACAAGTCGCCATGTTGTCGGGAGAAATCATATAATCATGCAGCGTATGCCGCCGTGCGCCGCTTTCATTCTGTTGATCGGCGGGGCTGCCATCGCGCAGACGCGCCCGGCGCTGGAGCAGGTCGGATCGTGGGTGCTGACCTGTCCGGAGGCGCCGACCGCACCATGCCAATTGCGCGATCGTACGCCAATCATGCAGGCGATCGGCAACTTGCCCGGTGCATCGCTGGAAGTGATGCATCGCGGCGGTCAGTTCGTGCCCGTCGTTGCGCTGCGTGGCCTATCGATGCAAGCGGCGGTGAGTGGTGTTCTCGCGGCGCAGACGGACATCGCTCTGCGTTTCGACACCCAGCCATGGATTGAACTCGGGTGCGGCATTGATGGTGCGGCGGTGCTGTGCGCTCCGAACGGTCCTGCGGCCTCGTCCGCCGCGGCGGCATTGCCAGCGGCGAATACCGCGGTGGTGCGGATACGCCTCAGCCTGCCAGGCATGGCACCTCTTCCCGAGCAGTCACGCTCGCTGGACCTGATACGCACGGCCGATGCCCTGGCACTGTTTCGGGCCACGTCACCGGCCAGCGAGTCGATGCCGGTCGTTCCGGGGTTGGACTGGCACGGCTTTCTCGATCGCGCTGCGCGGGACATGGGCTTCAAGAACGGGCTGGCCGATCTTCTCGCACGTGTGGTTGGATGGATGGGAGGACGCCGCACATGACAATGCGGGAGGAGCATGATGAGCGATGTGTTTAACGGCGGCTGCGCCTGCGGAGCAGTGCGGTATCGCATGCTGTCCGGGCCGATGTTCGTGCATTGCTGCCACTGCAAGGACTGCCAGAGACAGACCGGAACGGCCTTCGTGCTCAATGCGATGATCGAGAGCGATCGCGTCGAATTGCTGTCTGGCGAACCGAGACCGTTCACCATGCCGACCGACAGCGGCCGGCTGCATCGCGTGTTTCGCTGTGCCGAGTGTGGCACGGCGGTGTGGAGCGAATACGGCGGCCTCACTCAGTTGCGCTTTGTGCGTGTGGGCTCGCTGGATGAGCCGGCGGCACTGCCGCCGGACGTGCATATCTACACGCGATCGAAGCTTCCTTGGGTCACGCTGCCGGAGCAGGTCCCGGCGTTCGAGGCCTATTACAGTTCGCGGGACGTCTGGCCGGCGGCGAGCCTCGAACGGCGCAAGGCGGTGATGGGGTAAGGGTCAGGGGAGCGCCGCTCCCCTGAAACCCCTCGCCAAAGGCGGAGCCTTTGGAATCCTGTTGTTGTTGGAGGGCACCCCTCCTTACCGCGGCGTGCTATGCCGCTGGCCATGCCGCCCCCTCTGCTTCTGCTTCAGGACATTGGCCTCAGCTTCGGTACTTCGCCGGTGCTGGCGGGCGCCGGGCTGGCCGTCGCGGCAGAGGACAGGCTGTGCCTGGTCGGCCGGAATGGTTCGGGCAAGTCCACCCTGCTGCGGATCGCAGCCGGACTGGTTCAGTCCGACGGGGGGCGCCGCTTCGTCCAGCCGGGTGCCACGATCCGCTACCTGCCGCAGGAACCGGACCTGTCCGGGTTCGCCAATACGCTGGCCTATGCGCAGGCCGGTCTGGTCGGCGATGCCGATGAGGATCGCCACCGCGCCCGCTACCTGCTGGAACAGCTTGGTCTGAACGGTGAGGAGGATCCCGCCACGCTATCGGGTGGCGAGGCCCGTCGGGCGGCACTCGCGCAGGTGCTGGCGCCTTCGCCCGACATCCTGCTGTTGGATGAGCCGACCAACCATCTGGACCTGCCGGGCATCGAATGGCTGGAGCAGGAGTTGGCCGGCATGCGATCGGGCATCGTGGTGATCAGCCATGACCGCCGCCTGCTGGAGCGCATTTCGCGCGCCACTGTCTGGCTCGATCGCGGGGTCACGCGCACGCTGGACCAGGGGTTTGGCGCGTTCGAGGGCTGGCGCGACACGGTGCTGGAGCAGGAGGAGCTCGAGCGGCACAAGCTGACACGCAAGATCGCGATGGAGGAGGACTGGCTGCGCTACGGCGTGACTGCGCGGCGCAAGCGCAACCAGAAACGGCTGGCAGACCTGCATGCTCTGCGCAAACGGCGGAAGGAACAGCGGGCGGCACAGGGCAATGTGCGGCTGGAGGCCGTGCAAGCCGATGTGTCGGGACGGCTGGTGGCGGTGGCGGAGAGTGTCGGAAAATCGTTCGGCGATCGGGTGGTGGTGCGGGATTTTTCCACGCGCATTCTGCGGGGCGACCGGGTCGGGATCGTTGGTCCGAATGGCGCGGGCAAGACAACGCTGCTGAAGCTGCTGACCGGCGAGCTGATGGCGGATGCGGGCGAGGTGCGGCTTGGCACCAGCCTGGCGCGGGTCACGCTGGATCAGCGCCGCGAGACGCTCGATCCGATGCAGACGCTGATGCAGGTGCTCACCGGCGGGCAAGGCGATACGGTGACGGTCGGCGGCGTGAAGCGCCATGTGATCGGCTACATGAAAGATTTTCTGTTCGGGCCGGAGCAGGCGAATACGCCGGTTGGTGTGCTGTCCGGGGGAGAGCGCGGCCGGCTGACCTTGGCGCGTGCATTTGCCCAGCCGTCGAACCTGCTCGTGCTGGATGAGCCGACCAACGATCTGGATCTGGAAACGCTCGATCTGCTGCAGGAACAGCTCGCCGACTATTCCGGCACCGTGCTGCTGGTCAGCCACGACCGCGATTTCCTCGATCGGGTGGTGACCTCGGTGATTGCCGCGGAGGGCAATGGTCGCTGGATCGAATACGCCGGCGGCTACTCGGATATGCTGGCGCAACGGGGGCCGGTCATGGTGGCGGCGACACCGGTTGCGACGAGGCCGCGGGTGGCGACGGAGAGCAGATCGCAGCGCCATGCGGCGCCACGTCGGATGACGTTCAAGGATCGGCATGCGCTGGAGACGTTGCCTGCGCGGATTGCCGGGTTGCAGGCGGACGTCGAGCGCCTGAGCGCGACGCTGACCGATGCGGATCTGTATATACGAGATCCGGCGCGGTTCAGTGCGACGACGACGGCACTGGAGGCGACGCAGAGCGCTCTGGCGGCAGCGGAGGAGCAATGGCTGACGCTGGAGATGCTGCGCGAGGAACTCGAGGGATAGCGCCCGACTACTGATCGCCCAGGAAATGCAGGATCGCATCGTTGAACAGCACCGGATCCTGGAGAAATGCGAAATGGCTCACGTTCGGCAGGATCAGCAGGCCGGCGCCGGGGATGGTGGCGGCGATGTATTCGGTGTGCTCGCGCTTGATCGCCTCATCATGATCGCCGTCCACCACAAGCACGGGTGAGCGGATCGACTTCAGTTGCGCGTCGGTCCAGTTCGGTTGCGTTTCCCACATCCTGCTGATCTGGGCGACGAACGCGTCATAGTCCTTCGGGGTTGCCGAGAGCTTCGCATATTCCTGGCCGGCGCGTGCGATGAAGCGGGCGAAGGTTGGGTTCTTGTCCACATTGGGCTGCACGCCGCTGGTCACCGTGTTGGCGGCGAATGCGAAGATCCGGCCGACGCGGTCGGGGTGGCGCAGGGCAAGGTCGAGGCCGAGGATCGCGCCATCGCTCCAGCCCACCACGTCGGCCTTCGGTATATGCAGCGTGTCGAGCAGGCCTATCACGTCGTCCGCCATCAGATCGTAGCCGTAGGGGTGCGCGTCGCGCGTGCTGCGGCCATGGCCTCGGCTATCCATCAGGATCACGGTGTGGCGCGCGGCGAGGGCTTTCACCTGGAGGCCCCAGTAGTCGGAGTTGGCCAGGCCGCCATGCAGCAGGACAACAGGGGGACCGTGGCCGATGACGGCGTAATACAGGCTGATGCCATTGACCTTGGCATGGCCGGTGTGTTCGCCGGGGACCGGTGGTGGGGTCGGAGGCAGGGTCTGCCAGAGCGCTTCGGCGTGCGCCGCACGCAGCGGGACGAGGAGAAGCAAAGCGATCACGAGATGTCGCACGATGCACCTCTTGAGCGTAGCGACGGATGACCGCGGCAAGTCGCAGCGGCCTCATTCAGCGCAGAGTTGCACAGGCAGTCGCAGGAGGTCTTGGATAATCAGGGCGGGGCGGTGGCGATGGCGGCGGCCGGGTCCAGCGGGTTGACCGGTGGCTCGCCGATGAAGAAGCCGAGGATCTGACGGAGCTGATCTCGTGTCAGACGCAACCAATCCCCAGTTGCCGTCGGGCCTGCGGTCCTGCTCGTTCGAAAATGCCTGCTGGCGGCGGGATTTCTTGCGCATCAGCTGGTCCACGCTGCCGCCGAAATAGTTCATGATGTCGAAGAGTTCGTTCCAGAACTGGCCGTGGCAGAAGCCTGGGACGACGGCGAGATCGAGGCAGATGTCGAGGATCGTGCGGCCGATCGGGCGGCGGCGAGCCTGGCGCTCCAGATCTTCCAGGGTTGGCATGAAGAGTTCGGGATCATCCCAGCCGGCGGGGCGGGATGGGCGTGGCGCGCGCCTGCGGGTGGGGAGGGACGCCTCGGCGGGCTCTGGCGGCAGTGTGCGGGTGGCGCGTTCGACGAAGTCGATGTCGCGGCCGGTGGCAGCGCGGGCAAGGAGGACGCGTTCGAGAGCGAAGGCGCGCAGGAGTCCGCGGTTCAGGTGGGCCACGATGGTCGTGACGTTGGCGGTGCCGAAGCAGGCAGCGATGGCGTTGAAGTTGGGGGCGGCGGCGCGCTGGCGAACAGTCTCGATCAGGTGGCGGCCGTAGCCGAGCAGGATGCGGGCAGCATGGAGGAGGACAGTAATGTTGTGCGGGACCGCGTTGCCGCATTGATCCTGCGGGGGATCTGGAGGGGAGGCGGCAGAAGTGTCGGACGCGGCATGGTTCATGTTTGTATAAATAACAGATGCCGTTATACATGGTCAAGGAATTTTCTGTTGGTCCGCGGATGCTGGGCTTCTGTCTGAGTTCCTTGCCTGAGCCCATCTGGCCGGGCTCGGGCGCTCGCGATCCGATCAACGTCTCGCTGAAGCCAGCAAGTCCGGATCCATCATATTCGATCAGAGACGGAGCAGATTTCCGTAACCGCCGACAGGCGTGCGTACGCCGGACAGGCGGAGGCAATGCCACAGGCTGGCCTGGTTCGCCGAGACGACGGGACGTTGCAGGTCGCGCTCCAGCGCATCGAGAATACCCACGCAACGAAACCCGGTGCCCGCAATCAGGACGCCATCCGCCTCCTGCGGGCAGGCCACTCGCACCTGCTGGTACAGCGGTTCGATCGCTTGCTCGATGGCCATACCCTGCCGGTAGAGCTCGCCAGGTGGCACGTCGCGCCATTGTCGGCCGGGATCATAACGCAGATGCCCCGCCGGCCTGGTTCCGCGCGCGCACCAGTCCTGAACACCCGCCGCCACCAGGCTATCGTCGAACCAGGGCGGAAATACCAGGAACGGGCGATGCACGCCGCTCGCCTGCAGCGCCGCCGCACAGTCCAGCCCGTTGGTGGTCACCGCCACTGCTGCGCCGAGTTCCCGCGACAGCGCTTCCACGACCGCTTCGTCCCACTGCGGGCCACCCAGGATGCTGCTGGAGCTGTGGCCAACCACGACCGCCGACAGGCTCATCGGTGCGAACTGCCGGCAGCCGCGCAGCAGGTCATCTTCCAGCTGCACCCCGCTGCGGTCGTCGAGCCAGCGCGCCCAGGGCGCCCGGGCGGTTACCCGCGCAGCATGCACCGACACATTCAGCGGGACCATCGCCCACCACTCGGCCTCGGGCACGACTTCACTGCCGACGATGAACATGCCGATACGGGCTTGCCAGCCCCAGTTGTCTCTCTGTGTCATGACCTGTCCCGAAAGCGGTGGTTCGCCCAGCTCTCTGTCAGCCGGCCCTATCTGCGTTCGTCGCGGACACGGGCGTGGCGGAACACCTGATCAGCGGCGCGGGCTGGGCGGTTCGGCTGTTTCCCAGACCGCTCGCATCGACGTCGTCAGCGCTCGATCCCGGCCAGGGCGTTCTGGATCCCGGCCGTCGCCCAGGGGCCCCACGGCATGGTGAAGAACTTGAACCCCTTCTGGACGAAGAAATTCGGGTCCATCCCGGGCGGGATGAAGTACATCCCGGCGGTGACGCCGTGCTTCGCGCAGGTTGCCGCGATTTTATCGAGCGCTCGCTGATAGGTGTCGCACTGGTAGTCGAGCGGCACCCCCAGCTCGATCGAAAGATCGGACGGGCCGATCAGCAGGACATCGACGCCCGGGACCGCGGCGATGGCATCGAGATTCTCCAGCGACTGGTTGGTCTCGATCATCGGCACGACGACGAGTTCGTTGTTCACGGCATCCATGTAGTCGCGGTAATTCTTGAACTCGCCCCACTCGCCGCGCACCCCGGCGTTGCTGCGGTTGCCGAGGGGAAAATAGCGGCAGGCGCGCACCATTGCCTCCGCCTCCGCGCGGGTGTTGACCATCGGCGCAATGATGCCGCGTGCGCCGGCGTCAAGCGCGAAGCAGATCTGATACGCCTCGTTG
>DATJJM010000342.1:0-6908 GCA_035492535.1 Acetobacteraceae bacterium
TTGCAGCTTTGCGAGAACCTGATGCAGGGGCTGGATCGCCGCCGCCTGGAGGCAGAGCTGCTCATCGGACTGGGGCGGATCCAGATCGCGATCAAGGGGCAATCGGACGTCGAGGCCAGTGTCTTTCTGAACCGCGCGGCAGACCTGGTGCGCGACAACGATCCGGAGATGCTGGCGCGTGCGCTGTATCCCCTTGGGAATATTGCCACGACACGGGTCGATCTGCAGACGGCTGAGGCCATCGGACGGGAGTTGCTCGAACTGGGAGAGCGGACCGGTGACATGGGCATCGCCACCGCCGGCCACGTGCGGCTGGGCATCGTGGCATTCTACCAGGGGCACTTCGCCGCCGCGCGACACAGCCTTTCGATGGCGTTGGATCTGCACCAGTCACCCCGGACGACGCTGCTGGAGGTTTCGGTGGGCTCCGCTCCGGACACCACCACCCAATACCTTTCAGGCACGCTGGCCTACCTTGGATATCCGGAGCAGGCGATCGCGCTGGCTGAACCCGCGATCGAGCGTGCGCGCACACTGGGCGGCGCATCATTCGCCGTCGCGACCATCCTGACCATCTGGTCCAGGACGCTGATGCTGGTCGGTGACTACGACCGCTGTCGGGAATGCACGGACTCTCTCGTAGCCATTGCGGACGAGCAGGGTTTTCCGCTCTATGCAGCGCGTGGCCGCTGTGTCCTGGGATGGCTGCACGCCGAGCGGGGCAATGTCGGCGAAGGGCTGGCAATGCTGTCCGAAGGGCTTGAGGTTCTGCACCGCCTGGAATCACGGCGTGAACTCACCTTCATCAACGCGCTGATGGCAGACGGACTGGCGTGGTCCGCACAATATGCCGATGCGATGCATCTGCTGGAGAAGTCCCTGGAATATGCGGCGCACACCGGCGGGCGGTGGTTCGACGCGGAACTGCATCGGCGCAAGGCCGAACTGCTGCTGATGGGGCCGCTTCGCGATGCCGTTGCCGCCGAGCACGAACTGCTGGAAGCGATCGATACAGCCCGCGGCCAGGCAGCCAAGCCATTTGAACTGCGCGCCGCCATGGCGCTGGCGCGGCTTTGGCTGAAGGCGGGGAGGCGTGCGGACGCCAATAAGCTGCTCGTGCCGATCTACGCGTCATTCACCGAGGGATTTGCCACGCCTGATCTGCTGGCGTGCAGCAGCCTGTTGCGCGAGACCGTCGGGTAGGACGCGTCAGTCCGCAACGTCCGGGCGATTGAGCACGACCTTGATCAGCCTCTCTGTATATTCGACGCTGATCGAATGGCGCCGCGCCGGAGTGATCTGGATACGCAGCGGGATCGGCTTCGGTTCGTGCAGCAGCGATTCCTTGTAGGCCGCGGTCAGGGTCCGCTGTACCACCATGGGCAATGTCAGCGCACGGCGATATCGGCGCAGGTTGGCGTGGGCGCCTTCCGACAGCACGCCAAGGGCATCGCTGATATCCAGGAAATCCGCGCGTGCTGGAAGCGCCTTCACCGTTCGTGCCGATGCCTCGACGTTCTGCGCGTTGAATGCCCGGTTGAGGCCTCTCGTCAGGGCGACGCGGTGGCTGGCTCGACCCATCCTGTGCTTTCCCTTCCCTGTATCCTGCTGTTTAACAACATTATTCTATAGGCGCAATCGGATTTGACTGCTCAGGTTACTGGACGCAACCACTGGATCCAGTCGTGCGCCGCACTGACAAAGTCATAGCGCGGCGCATATCCCGTATCGCGTGCGACTTTGCCGATTGCCATGGGACCGCGATCGAATCCGGTGTGACTGTCGATATTGCCTGTCTCGTTCGCGCGCGCGAGCCGCCAGCGGAAGCCTGGCAATGCACGAGCGACGGCCTCGCACCACGATGCTGCCGATCCGAGGGAGCCACTGCCGATATTATAGATCGTGCGTGACAATGCCGGAGCTTCGGCAAGTCGCACCAACCCGTCAGCCACGTCGCGCGAATAGATGAAGTCACCGCGCCAGGACGGGCTTAATACTGCTTCGCCGCCACGCATGGCGCACTCCAGCACCTGCAACATCGGTGACAGCGTGTCGCGCACGCCGGTGGCGTATTCCCAGGGCCCGTACACGCTTCCCAGTCGCCCCGCGGCGAAGCGAATGCCCTGCACCGCGGCAATCCGTGGCAGGATCGTCTCCGCGGCCCGCTTGGTCAGTCCGTAGAGTGCGACGGGGGCAGGGGACAGTGCGTCCTCGTCGATCAGCGGCACGTCGCGCGCGGCGGTGCCATAGATGGAACCGGAGCTTGGATAGACGAAGGTAGTGACGCGGTGCCGTGCCGCCGCCATCAGCGCGCTGACGGCGCCCTGGACGTTTACCGCGACAATACCTTCGGGATCAGCTTTTTCCCGCGCCGAACCCGCGGTGATCACCGCGCAATGGATCACTGCCTCGATCGGTGCGATGGTCAGTGCGCGCCGCAGATCCGCCGATGACAGGATCGAGCCGCCAATCAGCGTGAATCGGCCCGGCAACGCGGCAAACTCCCGGCGTGCGCGTTCGGGCAGCGCGATGCGGTCCAATCCCACGACATCGCGTCCGGAGCGCAGCAGATGTTCGACGATATTCAATGCGACGAAGCCGGCGGCGCCGGTGATCAGGATGGCCATGCGGCCATTATGGCTGAATGCGTCGCCAGGTCACCACCGACAGGTTGCGCGTCGCATCCAGCATGTGTGGCGGTTCAGGGCGCAAACCGTGCTCCGCCAATACGTCTTCTGGCCGGCGCCGAGGCACATCCGGAAACACCGGGCGGCCACCCGGCAGGCTGACGCCCGGCGCGTGAGTCAGATGAAAAGCATCGAACCGATCGAGGAAGAATGCGAACACATCGGTTCCGCCGATCACGCCGACACGCCGCACCGGGACACCAACGGCTGCAACAGCGTCCTCAAACGATGCTCCCAGCGGATTCCACAGCAATGCGTTGGGGTTCGACGGGTCGGGCGCGATGGCGGCAACGCGCTGGGTCAGGACCAAGCGACGACGCTGCCCGGCGCGCGGCTGCTGTTCCTGCGAGTGCCGGCCGTGCACCACGAGGTCCACGGCATCGAGCGCGGCTTCGAAGAATTCATAATCCGCCTTGAATTTCAGCGAATCCGGCATCACGCGGTTGGCATCCGCCAGCATCCCGTCTTCCGAGACGATGGCGTAGCCTTCGATGTGAAAGGTGTCGGTCATCCGTTAATCGTACGCGGACTTTGAGGCGGTTTCTGGATCGGTAACGGCGGACCGATAATTGCTATCGATACACGACCGTATCAGCGTGCCGTTGAAAGTGATGGCCAGGTCGAGCCCGGCCATGACGGGGGGCGGGGTGCCGTGGACGGAGGGGGCGCGGGCAGTGAGAGCTGGTATCAGCCGAAGGTGTATTTCTGGAAGATCACCTCCGCCCGACGGAACGCCTTGTCCACCGCGGCGGCCGGGGTCATCCCGTTCTTGATGACATCGGCGCTGGCAGTCCCCCATAGCTGTTCGGCATTCACCTGTCCCCAGGCGGGATTGTAGCCGCGGAAGTCCGGCCGCGTCGGTCCCAGCACGGCCTCCTTCACGTAGGGAGGAAGATGAGGATCGCTGCTTTGCAGCCAGAACGGATCGGTTTTGACGATCGAGGGTATCGACGGCACCCATCGGCCGAGGCCCTGCTTGAGATTCTCGTTCATCACCTGGGGCTGGATGAAGAAGGACATGAACTCCTTGGCGACAGCGGCATTCTTCGCGCCCTTCGGGACGAACCCGCCGCCGGCAGCCTGCGACGCTGCCATTGGCTTGCCGTCATTGCCATTCGGCAACCCCATCACGACCGCGGCATCGTAGGCCGGCTTGTTGTGGTACATGGCCAACTCGGTGGACAGCGTTCCATCGAGGTCCATCAGGATCAGCTTTTCATGATAGGCGTTGTTGTCGTCGGCATCGTTCCAGCTCAATGCCTCCGGCGGCACGTAGCCTTCCTTGAAGCAGTTCGTCAGATATTCGACGGATTTTATCGCCGCTTCGCGCACCTGCGGTTCGTCGGTGTGCAGCTTGCCGTCCTCCGAGACGATGCCGGCGCCGCCATTCGCGAACATGAAGTGTGTGAACAGGCCATTGCCGTCATTCGGTCCGACCGTGGTGATCTGAAGGCCGAGCGCATAGAGCTTGCGACGTCCTTTTGCCCGCAACACCTTCTGCATGGGTTTGAAGAAGTCCCAGAATGCGTTCCAGGTGTCCGGTGCATCGGAAAGTTTGTAGCCGGCCTCTTCGACAAGATCGCCCCAGATATGGAAGGGCTCGACGCCCTGTTTGATCGGCACCAGATAGAAGGCCCGCTTCTTCGTGGTGCTGTTGTAGAAGCTCGAGGCCAGCACAGCGGTCTTGCTGAGATTGGCGCGATGCGGCTCGACGACGTCGCTGACATCCTCGAGCTTATTGTCCCAGGCGAACTGCGGCAGGATCGTCGCCGGCGCATCGTGGAAGATCAGGTCCGGGACGTCGCCGCTGGTCAGTGCCGAGACGGCCTTCTGGTTCAGCGCCGTGAACGGCATGATGCTGAGGTCGATGCGATTGCCGCTCGCGCGCTGATAATCTTCGACGGTCTTGCGAAACGCCGCGTCCTCTTCAGGAACGAAGCCTTGCACCTGCCAGACGATGGCACTTGTTGCTGCTGCGTTGGCGATGTGTGGACGCGCCAGGATCCCTGCTGTCGTCAAGCCGAGGGATCCGCGAATCATCGATCGCCGGCTCATGAATTTCATGGCCGTTGCCTTCCCTGCCTGCATTGGACGTTGGACTCTTGCAGGAGCCTCTTTGTATCTATCGAGCGTAAGGCGGCTTGTCCGAAACAGTCAAAGAAAATCGGTGAAGCGTGTACGTGGAAACCGGCGACGACGTGCAGTTCCCAGCGGGCGATTATGTGTCGGCCGGATTGCGTCGCATCAAACCGGATGCCTGCTTTCCGTTCATGGCGATCCGCGATCGCAGCCGGATCACCTGGCCGTTCTACCGTAAATGGGTGCCGCATAACTTCCGTTCCGATCGCCGCTCACCCAATGTCGGCTTTGTCAGCCGCGACGAAGCGCATGTGCTCTACAATGCCGCGTTGCTCTGCCAAAACGTTCCGGCGCTCGAGATCGGCTGCTGGATGGGTTGGTCCGCGTGTCATCTCGCGCTGGCTGGACTGACGCTGGATGTGATCGATCCGCTGCTGTCGCATCCGGAGATCGATCGCAGCGTGCGAACGTCACTGGTATCCGCCGGTGTGTTGCAACGCGTCCACCTGATCCCTGAGGCAAGCCCGGCGGCGGTGATGCGTCTGCACCAGGCGACATCGCGTCGCTGGGGCTTCATCTTTGTCGATGGCAATCACGAGCGGCCTGGACCGTTGAACGATGCGATCGCGGTCAATCAGGTTGCCGCCGATGATGCCATGGTGCTGTACCACGATCTCAATTCGCCTGAGGTGGCCGAGGGGCTGAACTACCTGCGCGATCATGGCTGGGACACGATGATCTATCAGACCGCGCAGATCATGGGCGTTGCGTGGCGTGGCGCGATCGAGCCGTTGCAGCATACGCCGGATCCCGCTGTCGAGTGGTCGCTGCCCGACCACCTGAGCGGTTATCGCGTTTCAACCGGAGCCAAGGCAGAGCGCGGCAATCGCCGGCGCAACGTCTGAGGGTTTGCGCAACGGGGTTGGGTCCTCGCCGGGCATTGCCTGCGCGCGAAGGCGCGTTGCGACGATACCGGGATCGAACAGGTGCACCTGGAGTTTGGTCTGGCGGACCTCATCAGCCCAGGTCAGCACAAGGTGCTCCATGCCCGCCTTGGTGGCGCCGTAGGGGCCCCAATACGCCTTTGGCTCGCGCGCCCGCGCATCGGTGATGAAGATCGCGCGGCCTGCCGGGGCGTTGCGCAGCGGCGGCTCGCAGGTGCGGATGAGGCGCCATGTCGCGGTCATGTTGACGCCGATCACGTCGTCCCAGTCGCGCGGCATGATGTGCGGGACCGGTGTGAGACGACCGAGAGCACCGGCGCAGTGGACCAATATGTCGAGGCGGCCGAAGCGCTGGTAGATGCTGGGGCCGATCGCATCGACGTGCTCGCCTTCCTTCAGGTCGAGCGGCAGCAGCGTCGCGGTGCCGCCGAGCGAGCGGATCGCATCGTCGGTGTCTTCAAGGCCGCCTTGGGTGCGTGCGGTGGCCACCACGTGGACGCCGTGTCGTGCCAGTTCGATTGCAACTGCGGCGCCGATGCCGCGGCTGGCGCCGGTCACCAGCGCGACTGGATTGGGCGATGTTGTCACCGTAAGGAACGCGGCGGCGGGACGCGCCGCATCAATGGCTCTCGGCCAGCAGGCTCAACTGCCGCTCGGAGTTGTCCGCCTGATCCGGCAGCGGGATCGGGTAATCGCCGGTGAAGCATGCATCACAGTAGTGCGGACGTGCCGGGTCGCGTTCGCGCTTGCCGAGCGCGCGATACAGTCCGTCGATGGAAATGTAGGCCAGGCTGTCCACACCGATATGCTCGGCCATCTCGTCCACCGTATGACGCGCCGCCAGCAGTTCGCCGCGTTCCGGGGTGTCGATGCCGTAGAAGCAGGAGTGCGTGGTGGGAGGTGATGATATTCGCATATGCACCTCGCGTGCGCCGGCGGCGCGCACCATCTCGACGATCTTGCGCGATGTGGTGCCGCGCACGATCGAATCGTCCACCAGGATCACGCGCTTGCCTGCCAGCACGGGCCGGTTTGCCGAGTGCTTCAGCTTCACCCCTAGATGACGGATGTGGTCGGTGGGCTCGATGAAGGTGCGGCCGACGTAGTGGTTGCGGATGATACCAAGCTCGAACGGAATGCTGCTTTCAGTCGCGTAGCCCATGGCGGCAGGTACGCCGGAATCAGGCACCGGCACGAC
>DATJJM010000343.1:0-50389 GCA_035492535.1 Acetobacteraceae bacterium
AAGCTCGGTGTATTCGGCAGCGATCAACACACTCACCTTGATCTCGCTGGTCGAGATGACCTGGATGTTGATCGCCTTGTCTGCCAGCGCGCGGAACATCGTGTTGTCCACGCCGGCGTGGCTTCGCATGCCGACGCCGACGACGCTGATCTTCGCCACGTTCGGATCGGCCAGTACTTCGGAGAAGCCGATTTGCGGGCGTGCCTCGGCAAGCGTCGTCTGTGTGCGGGGAAGATCGGCCTTGCCCACCGTGAACGTCATGTCCGTGGTGCCGTCCGCTGAGATGTTCTGCACGATCATGTCGACGTTGACGTTGTGCTCCGAGAGCGCGCCGAACACCGCGGCGGCGATGCCCGGGCGATCGGGAACGTGTCGGAGCGTGATCTTCGCCTCGTCGCGCGAATAGGCGATGCCGGAGACAGTCTGCTTTTCCACGATCTCGTCCTCATCCACCACCAGCGTGCCCGGAACATCGTCGAAGCTGGACAACACCTGAACCCGAACACGCTCGTTCATCGCGAGCTCGACGCTGCGGGTCTGCAATACTTTCGCGCCGACCGAGGCGAGTTCCAGCATCTCCTCATAGCTGATCCGCGCCAGCTTGCGCGCCTGCGGCACGATGCGAGGGTCCGTTGTATAGATGCCGTCCACGTCGGTGTAGATGTCGCAGCGGTCTGCCTTCAACGCCGCCGCCAGCGCCACCGCCGAGGTATCCGAGCCGCCGCGTCCCAGCGTCGTGATACGGTTGTCCGGGCCGATGCCCTGGAAGCCTGAGACGATGGCAACCTGGCCCATGCCCATGCGGCGGACGAGTTCCGTCCCCTCGATGCCAGCGATGCGTGCCGTGCCGTGCGCATTGTCGGTGCGGATAGGAATTTGCCAGCCCTGCCAGGATCGCGCCTCGACGCCGATTTCCTGGAGCGCGATCGCCACCAGGCCACTGGTGACCTGCTCGCCCGTGGCGACCACCGCGTCGTACTCACGCGCGTCGTGCAGTGGCGACAGGCCCTGGCACCAGGCAACAAGCTGGTTGGTAACCCCTGCCATGGCGGAAACCACAACCGCGACCTCATTGCCGGCCTCCGCCTCGCGCTTCACACGATGCGCGACATTGCGGATACGGTCGAGATCGGCGACGGAGGTGCCGCCGAACTTCATCACGATGCGAGACATCGGTCCCAGTTGTCAGTGGTCGATTGGTGGTGGTCATACTGGCGCGGGACAGCAGGAGCAACCATGAGCGGCATGAGCGCTTCGCCGGACGAAATTGCGCGCTTCGACGCGCTGGCCAGCAGCTGGTGGGACCCGAACGGGCCGATGCGTCCGCTGCACGAGATGAATCCCACACGGATCGCGTGGATCGTGGAGCGGGCGGGACAGCATCCTTCATCCCGGCGTCCAACATCGCCTTGCCTTCTCGACGTGGGTTGTGGGGCTGGGGTGGCCGCGGAGGCGCTGGCCAGGCACGGTTTTCCGGTGGTCGGTCTCGATGCTGCGGCCGAGGCGGTCGCGGCTGCCCGCGTGCATGCCGCATCGCAGAACCTGCCGCTGACCTACCGCGTCGGCACGCCCGAGGACCTGCTGGCCGAGCCGCAACGGTTCCCCATCATCACTGCCCTGGAGGTGATCGAGCATGTGCCTGACCCGCTCGCCTTCCTGGCCACATTGCGCGATCTGCTGACACCTGGCGGGCGGTTGTTCCTGTCCACGCTGAACCGGACACCCCGCGCTTGGCTGGCGGCCAAAGTGGGGGCGGAATACCTGCTTCGCTGGCTACCGGTGGGCACCCATGACTGGCGCCGCTTCATCACCCCCGCTGAGCTCGCAGGCATGCTCCGCTCTCTCGGCATGCGGGTGACCGACGTCGCCGGTATGGCGCCGGATCCGCTGCGCGGCCGGTGGCACATCGTACGCGACACGAGCGTCAACTATTTGCTTGCCTGCACGAACAGCTAGCGACCACCGTATCCTCGTGGTGCCCCCATGTTGAAGCGGAATTGCAACTGTGCCGAAAGCGTGCGTCATTCATTGCAACCCCCCTGTGGCTTGTGCATAGCCATAGGATGTTGCCTCCGGAGTTGCTGATGATGGCGGACACGTCCGATTTGTCCGAGGCGCTCGCCGCGGACGGAACCGAACGCTACCGGCTGGCCCTCGCCGCGATCAATCTCAGCGTCTACGACTGGAATATCGAAACTGGGGTCATCGAGCGGCCCTCGCTCGGCCACGACGTCCAGCGACTTCCTACCGAGGAGACACGAACTGGAGAGGCTTGGGCCGCGATCGTGCATCCGGACGATCTGCCGGGCCTTCGCGCCGCTTTGTCGGCACATTTCCGGGGCGAAACCCAGCGGCTGGAACACGAATATCGCTATCGTGGCGATGACGGCACATGGCGCTGGGTGCGGCAATACGGCATCGCGCTGCGCCGGCCTAACGGTATGGCCCACCGGCTGGTCGGTGCCACCACCGATATCACCGAGATTCGTCAGCGCGAAGCGGAGCTGCAAGCCGCGCGGGCCGAGACCGAGCGCACACGCGCCCATATGCAATCTCTGCTGGACAACATGCGCGATGGCGTCGGCTCGGCCGAAGCCGACGGCACCTATATCACCTCCAACAAGGCGATGTTCGAGCTGGTGAACATTCCGCGGGAGCAGATCCTGGCGCTTGGCACCATGCAGAACATCTGGCGCTATCAATACGAGCAACGCCTGGTGCCCCATGTCGCACCAAGCGCCGATGAGCATGTCGCCAATCAGGTCGCGTTGTTCAACCGCGCCGACGGCAGTCAGCAGGTCCGGCAGCGCCCTGACGGAAGCTGGGTCGAACGCTGCTTTCGCAAGATGCCTGACGGCAGCCGGCTCGTCGTGGTGCGCGACATCACCGACCTGAAGCAGCGCGAGACAGACCTGGCGCGCGAACGCGATGCGGCGCATGCGGCGCGGGTCGAGGCAGAGGCAGCCAATCAGGCAAAATCCACCTTCCTGGCGACGATGAGCCACGAGATTCGTACTCCGATGAACGGCGTGCTCGGTATGCTCGAGGTGCTGGAGCATCAGAGCATCAGCGACAGTCAGCGGGCCATTGTCGCGACCATGCGTTCTTCTGCCTCTTCCCTGCTGCGCATCATCGATGACGTGCTGGACTTCTCGAAGATCGAAGCGGGCCGATTAGAGTTGGAGGAGGTGCCATTTTCGCTATCCGAACTCGTCGGCAACACCGTTGAAACGCTTCGCGCGCAGGCCGATGCCAAGAACCTCGGCCTCACCATGGAACTGGCCCCAGGCTCCGCCGACGGCCTGGTTGGCGATCCTGTACGGGTGCGGCAGATCCTGTTCAACCTGCTTGGCAACGCGTTGAAGTTCACCCAGGCAGGCCGCGTCCATCTGCGTGCAGTCACGTCAGCACTGGGCGAGGGCCAGGTTCGCGTGACGCTGACCGTGACTGATACCGGCATCGGTATCAGCGAAGCGGAGCGAACCCGGCTGTTCCAGCCGTTCTCACAAGCCGACAGTTCCACCACGCGTCGCTTCGGCGGCACAGGACTGGGCCTCTCGATCGTGCGGCGGCTGGCGCAACTGATGGGCGGCGAGGTCAAGGTGCGTAGCCAGCCGGGCAAGGGGTCTGCATTCACTGTCACACTGTTGCTGAGCGCGTCGACGGGCGACCCGGTGGACCAAACACCGCAGCAGGCGCTGTCGCCGGCCAATGCGGTCAATGACTACGTGCTGGTGGTGGATGACCATCCAGTTAACCGCCAGGTGCTCGTCAGGCAGCTTGAGTTGCTCGGGCTGACGGCGGATACCGCTGTCGATGGGGCTGACGCGCTGGCACTGTGGCAGCCGGGCCGCTATGCCGCTGTGCTCGCCGACATGCACATGCCGAATATGGACGGCTACGCCCTCACTGCCGCGATCCGTGGCCGCGAATTTGCTTTTGGCTCGCTGCGCACGCCCATCGTCGCGGTGACCGCGAATGCAATGCACGGCGAGGAAGAGCGCTGCCTGGACGCTGACATGGACGGCTATCTCGCGAAGCCTGTCTCACTCGCCCGGCTCAGCGCCATCCTCGGCCGCTGGGTCAGCGTGACACTGCCACCGGAACCGCCGGCGCCCGTGGTGGATCGCCCCATGCTGCGCTCCTGGCTTGGTAACGACGAAGCGACGGTGCGCTCGGTCCTGGTGGAATTTCTGCACAATGCACGGGAGAATGTGCAGGACATCAAGACGGCTCTGACCGCTCAGGATATGCCGGCGGTCGCCACGGCTGCGCACAAGCTGAGAGGCGGCGCGCTATCCGTCGGAGCGCACGCATTGCAGCGCCTGGCCACAACGTTGGAGGCCGCGGCGCGCCCGGGGGATCGTGCGGCGTGCGAGAGTGTGTTAGCCCCGCTTGACCGCGAACTGGAGCGCGCCGGACAGGATATTGGGGCCTGATCGCCAGCCAGCGACGTCCGTTTCGCGAGTATACGGGCGTCATTACGCTGGAGCCATTCCGGCGCCGCTACTCCACCGCCAACCGCATAGCGTGGAACATCCTGCAATCAGCTGACGTCGGCCCTTGCATCAGTCTGCTTGGCGAATACATGACCACGCCGAGGCAATGTGCCCGAGGTGCGCTATTGCTGTGGGCCGCCGGGGACCACAAAGGGTACTGCGCACTGCTATCTGCGCCTGTGTCCGGGACGGATGCGTCGGACGCTCCGACGATCGAGGACGGCGTGGGGGCGATGCAGGTGCTGGAGATGATGTTGGGGTCGAAGACGTAGCTACTCGGCCGCCGCCCGCCGCGCCACGGAAGCCGTGTCCATCCGGTACTCGGTGAACGTCCGGTTCAGCGCGGGCAACGGGCACACCTCCATCACGCCCAGCGCAGGCCGCATCACCACCATCGCGACGCTCGCGGTCATCCCGTCGCTCCGGGTTGCGCTCGGACGTGGCGGTCGCGCGACCGAGTAGGGCGATTGGAAATCGTCGAACAGCGCGTCCTTTACGTGCTGCACATCGATCCGCCCCACATGCGGCCCCAGCAGATCGCGCACACGAAGATCGCGATAGATGCTGCAGGGCGAGCTTGGCAGGCCGGTATCGCGCAGCTTGGCCAGGGCCACCGGGCTGACGAAATGGTTCGCGTGCACCAGGACGCCTCGCTCGGGATGTACTTGAAACGCCTCATCCGGCGCGCATTCGAAGTCGACCGCGATGGCCGCGCCATCCGCACGGCTGCCGCTCACCATCATGTTGTTCGCCGCTGACTTCTGTGTCGCGTGAACCGCCTGCATCGCGAGCGCGATATATTCCTGCTGCAATGCCTTGCGCCGGATCAGCGCCAGCGGCACACCGATGTCGCGATAGTCGCGATCGGACTGCAGATAGTTCGCGGTGATGGCGATGCCCGCACTGTTCATGCCGGACCGCGCCAGGCCGCCCGCTTCGGTGAACGTAAGGATGTCGGGGCCATCGTCGCGGCGGACGTGCAGCACCACGGCGGTCTCGACGCACTCGGCCTTCCAATCCCAGTTCTGCGCGTGGATCAGCATGTTGTTCGCTGTCGCCTCCGGCATCACTGCGACGGCGGTGCACCCATCGGCCAGAACGGCACGCAGCGCTGGCTTCTCTGCCAGTTTCAGGATTTCGGTACGCGCGTTCAGTAGCACCACATCCGCGACATCGATCTCGGCACCCGCGGCGATGCCGTGCATCTCTTCCAGATGTGTCGCATCGAACGCCTCGATCATCGGCGTATAGGCGCGCACCAGCGAAGCGATGCCGGTGCGGTCGAGATGCAGCCGTTCGAGCTGTGCGCTGTAATGCGCAATGCCCTTGCGGATGCGCGAAGCGGCCTGGCGGCCGTACTGGCGGCCACGCTCGTGCGGCGGGCCGGAGACCTCGATCAGCGGAAATGGTGTGACCATGCTGCGCCTCGCCGGTTCGATCGGGCGAGGCTTAGCACCGCGTCACGCGACGGGCACGCCCCAGATCTCGCGGGCGTACTCGCGGATCGTGCGATCCGACGAGAACCAGCCCATATTCGCCGTGTTCAGCACGCTGGAGCGCCACCAGCCTTGCCGGTCACACCAGCGATCCGCGACCCAGCGCTGAGCCTCCGCGTAGGCGTCGAAGTCCGCCGCCACCATGAACCAGTCGTGGGCGCGGAGATCGTTCACCAGCTCACGGTAGCGCTCCGGCTCCTCCGGCGAAAACTCACCGGAATCGATCAGGTCCAGCACGTGTTCCAGCGTCGGCGAGAGCGGTCGCATGCCGGTGCGGCGACGTTCCTCAACCTGCTCGGCAGTCAGACCGAAGGTGAACATATTGTCGGGACCGACGCGCTCCAGGATCTCCAGGTTCGCCCCATCCAATGTGCCGATTGTCAGGGCACCATTCAGCGCCAGCTTCATGTTGCCGGTGCCTGAGGCTTCCATGCCGGCGGTGGAGATCTGCTCCGACACATCGGCGGCAGGAATGATCACCTCGGCCAGGCTGACATTGTAATCGGGCAGGAACACGACCTTCAGCCGATCGCCCACCACCGGGTCATCGTTCACCATGCGCGCCACGTCGTGGATCAGCTTGATGATCAGCTTGGCGCGCCGGTAGCTTGCCGCTGCGCGTCCGGCGAACAACTTCACTCGAGGCACCCAGTTGCGCATCGGCCTCGAGCGCATCGCGTCATAGAGCGCGATGGTCTCGAGGATATTCAGCAGCTGCCGTTTATATTCGTGGATACGCTTGATATGCACATCGACCAGCGCATCGGGGTCGAGCGACACGTCGAACTTCTCGGCAACCAGCGAGGCCAGCGCCGTCTTGTTGGCGCGGCGCGCCGCGATCAGGCGATCGTGCAGCGCCGGGTCATTCGCCATCGGCACGAGACGTTCAAGCGCCATCGGATCGTCCAGCACGGCGGGGCCGATCGCGTCGCACAACAGCGATGTCAGCCGAGGGTTTGCCGTGTGCAGCCAGCGGCGGAAGGTGATGCCGTTGGTCTTGTTGACGATGCGATCGGGGTGCAGGCGATGCAGTGGACGGAACACGGTCTCGCGCATCAGGTCGGTGTGCAGAGCCGATACCCCGTTCACCTTGTGCGAGCCGACAAACGCCATCGTGCCCATCCGTACGCGCCGCTCGCCATGCTCATCGATCAGGCTGACTTCATGCAGCGCCGGCGCATCCGGCACATCGGCCAGCGAGTCGAGATGCTGCTTGTTGATCTCGTAGATGATCTGCATCTGGCGCGGCAGCAGCCGTTCCATGAGCGGCACAGGCCAGCTTTCCAGGGCCTCGGGCAGCAACGTGTGGTTGGTGTAGGAGATCGTATCCACGGTGATGCGCCATGCGTCCGACCATGGCATGAAGTGCTCATCAACCAGCAGTCGCATCAACTCCGCCACAACAATCGCAGGATGCGTATCGTTGAGCTGGATCGCGCATTTCTCCGGCAGGTTCTGCAGCGTGCCGTATTGGCGAATGTGTCGATGCAGCAGGTCCTGGAGCGACGCTGATGAGAAGAAGTATTCCTGGCGCAGGCGCAGCTCCTGCCCGGCAGGCGTTTCGTCACTGGGGTACAGGATCTGCGAGATCGCGTTCGCCCGCGAACGCGTTGCCAGAGCGCCAACGTGATCGCCGCGATTGAACGTCTCCAGAGCTAGCGGGTCAGGCGCGCGCGCAGACCAAAGGCGCAGCGTGTTGGCGTGCTGGCCGCGCCAGCCGATCACCGGCATGTCGTAGGCAATGGCAAACACTGTTTCATCCGGATGCCAAACCGACGAGGCGCGGCCGTCGCGGAATGGCGGCGTATCAACGCGACCGCCGAAACCGACGTTGTATCTGATGTCGGCCCGCTCGAACTCCCAGGGATTGCCGAAAGACAGCCAGTTCTCCGGATATTCGTGCTGCCAGCCGTCGCGGATCACCTGTTGGAACAGGCCGTGATTGTAACGGATGCCGAAGCCATGCGCCGGGATGCCGAGGCTCGCCATGCTTTCCATGAAGCAGGCAGCGAGGCGCCCCAGGCCGCCATTGCCCAACGCCGGATCAGCCTCCAGCGTGCGCAACCGGTCGAGGTTTACGCCAAGTTTTGCCAGCGCCTGGCGCATCGGCGCCGTCAGACCGGCATTGTTCAACGAGTCGAGCAGCATCCGGCCAGGCAGGAATTCCAGCGAGAGATAGTAAACGCGCTTGCGATTGTGCGCGGTGTCATCGCGGGTACTTTTCAACCAGCGGTCGACGATATGGTCGCGTAATGCAAGCGCCGTGGCCACAAACCAGTCGTGATCGCCGGCGATCAACGGATCGCGCCCAGTCGCGTAGGTCAGCTTCTCGACAATGCTGCGGCGCAGCGTCTCAACTTCGTTGTCGGCTACCAACATATCGGCACTTGCGTTCCTGGCACCGGGGAGCGGTTCAACAACATCCATCGGAAACAACCCCTCCAAGCGCCCATTCGGTTTGCGTCATAAATGCGTCTCCCCACTATGCCCTGTTAACGAACCGTGCCGCTCTCATGCAACTGCCAAATAAGGGATTTTACATGACGCGGGGCTGATCTTCGTGTGGCGCAGTTCATATACACGCCAACGTCTGATCACTATTCCGCTGCACTGCGCAGTCCGGCTCCTGCGGCAAGGGGACAGAGTGGCAAGGCCGCTGCGAACAGCGCCGTCAGCAGCAGCAGATGGGGCCGGGGCGTCAGACCGCCCGATGCTGCATCCGCCGCCGCCGTACCGAAGATGAGCACCGGCGTGGCGAGCGGAAGGATCAGCAGCGGCAGCAGGACGCCCCCTCGTCGGGCACCTAACACGATCGCGGCGCCGGTGGTTCCCAGGAGTGAGAGAAGGAGCGTCCCGGGGAGAAGACCCGCCAGCAGTGCCGGCAGAGCGATGCCTGGGAGGCGGAGCATGACTGCCAGCGGGCCGGAGGCCAACAGCAGGGGCAATCCGGTCACCAACCAGTGAGATGCGGCTTTTGCCAGCGCGATCGCGGCGGGCGGCAGGCCACAGAGCAGGAGCTGATCGAGCGAGCCGTCTTCGAAGTCGGCGCCGAACAGGCGGTCGAGGGGCAGCAGGGCGGCAAGCAGGGCACAGACCCAGACAATGCCAGGGGCGATGCGCCCGAGGGTTTCCGGTGCGGGGCCGACGGCCAGCGGGAACAGGGCGGCGGCCAGGGCGAAGAAGAGGAGGACAGCCAGGGTGTCGGCACCGTGGCGGAGGGAGAGGCGGAGGTCACGGGCAAGGACGGCGAGGAAAACGGTCATCGATTGAAGTGAATGCGAGGGGGGGCGGCGTTCATCCCAGCACCAGTTCCGCCGCGTCGGCCATGGGCAGCGGCAGATGCGTCGCCGCGATCACGACGCCGCCCTGCGCACGATGCCTCGCCAGCATGCTGCCGAACCGCTCGACCGATGGCGCGTCCAATCCCAGCGTCGGCTCATCCAGTAGCCACAGCGTCGCGCGTGTGAGGGCGAGCCGTGCCAGTGCGAGCCGCCGACACTGCCCTGCCGACAGCATCCGAGCAGGTAGATCAGCCAGCGTCTCCAGACCGACCGATGCCAGCGCTGCTCCGACATCGCCGCCTCCCACCGCGGCAGCGAACCGCAGGTTCTCCGCCACCGTCAGTGCCGGCTTCACCGCATCCTGATGCCCGACATAGGCGACCGTCCCGTCCCACTGCACCTCGCCGGCCACCGGCCGTAACAGTCCCGCCAGCACGCGCAGCAGCGTCGATTTCCCGGATCCGTTCGGACCGGTGAGCAGCAATGCACCGCCTTCGGGCACGGTGAAATCCAGATCGCGAAACACCAGCTTCTCACCGCGGAACGCTGCCAGACCCGCCGCCTGCAACAAAAGCCGCTCTCCGCCTTGTGGACGCTCGCGGGCTGGTGTGTTCTAAGCCCGCCGCCGCAGACCATTGCATCTGCGGCATACCAACGGAAGGCGCCGCCATGAAAGCAATCGGGCAGGACACCCTGAAGACTCGCCGCACGCTGACTGTGCAGGGCAAGAACTACGAATACTTCTCCCTTCCCGAGGCGGCGAAGACGCTTGGCGACATTTCCCGATTGCCTGTCAGCCTGAAAGTGTTGCTGGAGAACGTGCTGCGGTTCGAGGATGGCAGCAGCTACAAGGTTGACGATGCGAAGGCGATCGCGGGGTGGTTGCCGTCCGCCCATTCCGACAAGGAAGTGCCATTCCGGCCTGCCCGCATTCTGATGCAGGACTTTACAGGCGTTCCGGCGGTGGTGGACCTCGCGGCGATGCGCGACGGGATCACGCGGCTGGGTGGCTCGCCGCAAAAGGTCAACCCGTTGGTGCCGGTGGACCTGGTGATCGACCACTCGGTGCAGGTCGACGTGTTCGCGCGGGCGGATGCGCTGCAGAAGAACGTCGATATCGAGTTCGAGCGCAATGCTGAACGCTACCGTTTCCTGCGCTGGGGCCAGGATGCGTTCGACAACTTCCGCGTGGTGCCGCCCGGCACCGGCATCTGCCATCAGGTGAACCTGGAATATCTCGGCCAGTGCGTGTGGACCGGCGAGGCGGACGGCAAAGCCATCGCCTACCCGGACACGCTGTACGGCACCGACAGCCACACCACGATGGTGAACGGCCTTGGCATCCTCGGCTGGGGCGTGGGCGGCATCGAAGCCGAGGCAGCCATGCTCGGCCAGCCGATCGCGATGCTGATCCCCGACGTCATCGGATTCAGACTGACCGGCAGGCTGCCGGAAGGCGCCACCGCGACCGACCTTGTGCTGACCGTCACGCAGATGCTGCGGCGCAAGGGCGTCGTCGGCAAATTCGTCGAGTTCTTCGGGCCGGGGCTGGATCAACTGGGCCTGCCGGACCGCGCCACCATCGGCAACATGGCGCCGGAATACGGCGCGACCTGCGGCTTCTTCCCGGTCGACAAGGTGGCGCTCGACTATCTGCACCTGTCGGGACGCGACGAGCATCGCATCGCGCTGGCGGAAGCGTATCTGAAGGCGCAGGGCATGTTCCGCGAACCCGGTGCGCCCGATCCCGTGTTCACCGATACGCTGGAGCTGGACCTGTCGACGGTGCAGCCCTCGATGGCCGGACCGAAGCGGCCGCAGGACCGGGTGCTGCTGAAGGACGTTGCCGCCAGCTTCAAGGCCGATCTGACCAAGGGCCTCGGCGTTCCTGCCAACGAGGCCGGGACGTCGGTGAAGGTCGAGGGCAAGAACTACGAGCTAACCCATGGCGACGTGGTGATCGCGGCGATCACCTCCTGCACCAATACGTCGAACCCGTCCGTGCTGGTGGCGGCCGGCCTGGTGGCGCGCAAGGCGAACGCGAAGGGGTTGAAGCCGAAGCCGTGGGTGAAGACGTCGCTGGCGCCCGGATCGCAGGTGGTGACCGAGTATCTCGACAAGTCGGGGCTGACCAAGGATCTCGATGCGATCGGTTTCGAGACCGTCGGCTACGGCTGCACGACCTGCATCGGCAACTCGGGTCCGCTGGATGATGCCATCGTCGATGCGATCGAGGACAACCGGCTGGTCGGCGCGGCGGTGATCTCGGGCAATCGCAACTTCGAAGGCCGCGTGCATGCCAATGTGCGGGCGAACTACCTGGCGTCGCCGCCGCTGGTGGTGGCCTATTCGCTGCTGGGCAAGGTGACCGCCGATATCACCACCGAGCCGCTGGGTACCGGCAATGACGGGAAGCCGGTGTATCTGAAGGACGTCTGGCCAACCAACAAGGAGATCGCCGACGTCGTCGCTTCGTCGCTGTCGCGCGACCAGTTCCTGAAGCGCTACGGCGAGGTGTTCAAGGGACCGAAGCAGTGGCAGACGATCGCGGTAGATACGGGCAGCGATACGTATCGCTGGGTGGACAGCTCGACCTATGTGAAGAACCCGCCCTACTTCGAGGGCATCACCATGGAGCCGCCGCCGGTTGGCGATGTGAAGGGCGCGCGGATCCTGGCGGAGTTGGCTGACTCGATCACCACCGACCACATCAGCCCGGCAGGGTCGATCCGCAAGGTATCGCCTGCTGGCGACTACCTGCTGGAACGGCAGGTGCTGCAGAAGGACTTCAACAGCTACGGCGCGCGGCGCGGCAATCATGAGATCATGATGCGCGGCACCTTCGCCAACATCCGTATCCGCAACGAGATGCTGAGCAACGTCGAAGGCGGCATGACCAAGCACCTCCCCGATGGCGAGCAGATGCCGATCTACGACGCGGCGATGAAGTACAAGGCCGAGGGCGTGCCGCTGGTGGTGTTCGGTGGCAAGGAATACGGCACCGGTTCGTCGCGCGACTGGGCGGCGAAGGGCACCTTCCTGCTCGGCATCAAGGCGGTGATCGTCGAGAGCTTCGAGCGCATCCACCGCTCCAACCTGGTCGGCATGGGCGTGCTGCCGCTGACCTTCAAGGAAGGCACCGACCGCAAGTCGCTCGGCATCACCGGCGAGGAGATCATCGACATCATCGGTCTGGAGAAGGCGATCACGCCGCGCATGGACCTTTCGCTGGTGATCCATCGCCCGGACGGGAAGACGGACACCGTGCCGGTGACCTGCCGTATCGATACGGTGGATGAGGTCGCCTACTACAGGCACGGTGGGATCCTGCAATACGTGCTGCGCGGGATGGCGACTGCCGCCTGACGCCCCAACGCGTCCCGCACGCCTAGCGACAACAGAATGGGCGCCGCCTGGATCGGTGGCGCCCGACCCGGCGCGGCCGCCGGGGTGATTGACCGAATGGCGTTAGGTAGTGCCTGGCACCCAAGGTCCTTGCACCTTCAGAACCGGAAATCCGCCATCCAATATCTCCAGCTCCACATCGCGCGGCACATTGTCCCCCGCGCCTTGGATCTTCACGATGTCCTGCGGACAAGCCGAGAATGCGACGTAGCAATCCATTTCCGCCCGCAGCGTGATGAAATCCCCCGCCTTCGTCACGGTGGGCCGCGTATCGAGGCTGATCCCGTCTGGCTGCACCGCGATGTTCATGAATATGTTGAATGACGCCAGGATTGGCACCGGAACGGTCACCCCCAGCTCCTGCATCGCCTCGAACATGTTGTCCCGGCAGTTGCGGTGGTACTTGCGCACCCCCAGCAACGTGTAGCGGTGACGGCAGCATGCCGCCATGATCGTGTCGTGCACGCCCGGCGAGGTGTCCTCAACCACCGTCAGGATCGGTTGCCGCAGCACCGTGATGAAAGTATCTCCCACCTTCGGGTTGAGACGCTGCGACCAGACCCGAGATGCTTCCATGCTCATATGCTCGCTCAGGTCATAGGCATTCCAGGCCCAGCAATCGACCACCTGCGTGCCACGCGTGTTGATGACCTTCACCGCCTGGCCCGACGCCAGCCGTACCGCTTTGCCGTGCCGCGCCGGGACGAGAATTCGCTGATCCGCCATGATGTGGAACTCCCTGGCGATGAAACCGACACCGGACTGTGTCCGAACCGGCAGGGTGTGGCCAGCGCGCGCCGGGTTCAGCCCCCCAAACCGCATGGACAATGATGGCGCGACAGATGATGCTCGCCACTCATGAGTGACAAGCTGACACCTCCCTTCCCAGCGCTCGAGGAGCGCATCCAGCGCAACCTCGGTCGCGCCATGTTCGCCGCGCGCTGGATCATGGCGCCGATCTACGTCGGCCTCCTCGTCGCCTTGCTGATGATCGTGGTGAAGTTCGTGCAGAAGCTGGTCACCGCGATCCCCGGCTTTCTCGACTTGACCAGCAACGAGGCGATCTTTCTCGCCCTGACATTGGTCGATCTGTCGCTGGTGGCGAATCTGGTGGTCATCGTCATCTTCGCCGGCTGGGAGAACTTTGTCGGTCGCCTGCTTGTGTCGTCGCACGCCGATCGACCGGTGTGGCTGGGCGGCCTTGACTTCGGTGCGATCAAGCTGCGGCTGATCGGTTCGATTGCTGCGATCGCTGCCATCCTGATCCTGGAAACCTTCGTGCATATCGACGAGGTGCCATACCAGTACGCCGCCTGGCAGCTTGCCATCCTGCTCGGCATCGGTGTGCTTGGCGTTCTGCTGGCGGTCGCCGACCGCCTGACCGAACCGCACGACAAGGGGGAGTAGTATGCAGGTCGGCATCCAATTCTTCCCCGATGTGGGGCCCGAGGTGAAGTCGGCGCGCGACTACTGGCAGGAAGCGCTGACGCTTGTCGGTCTGTGCGATCGCTACGGCTACAGTCATGTGCGTACTGTCGAGCACTACTTTCATCCATACGGCGGCTACAGTCCCAATCCGGTGGTGTTCCTCGCCGCGGCGGCCCAGGTGACCAAGCGCGCACGCCTGGTCACCGGTGCAGTGCTGCCCGCGTTCAACAATCCGTTGAAGCTCGCCGGCGAGCTCGCGATGCTGGATGCGTTGTGCGACGGCCGCCTCGACATAGGCTTCGCGCGCGCGTTCCTGCCGCACGAGTTCGCGCGGTTCGGGGTAAAGCTGGACGAAAGCCGCGCACGGTTCGACGAAGGCGTCGAACAGGTGCGTCTGCTGCTGGAGCAGGAGAACGTCACGCACGAGGGCCGCTTCCATAGCTTCCGCGGCCTGACGTCGCTGCCGCGCCCGACGCAGCGTCCACGCCCGCCCTTCTATGTCGCGGCACTGGCCACGAAAGAGTCGTTTGAACGGGCCGGTGCCGCAGGCCACGGCATCATGGCCATCCCGATGGCAGGCGGGGCGATGGCCGAGCTGATCAATGCCTACCGCGATTCCTGGCGACGCGCCGGCCATCCTGGCAAGGGCGTTGTCATGCTCGCGTTCCACATGTTCTGCCATGATGACCAGGCCACGGCGGAGCGCATCGCTCGCGAGCCGTTGAACCGTTACCTGCGTTCGCTGGTCGGGGCTGCGTCAGAGTGGATGTCCGGCGAAAGCTCCGCCGATTATCCCGGCTATGACAAGATCATCGCCATGTTGTCGCGCGACGATTTTGATTCGCAGGTCGCCAAGGGCGCCGCCTGGGTCGGCACGCCGGGCCGCATCCTCGACAGCGTCGCAAGCTATCGCCGGCAGGTCGGCGATTTTGAAATCGCATCGCTCCAGGTGAACTTCAACGATATGTCGCTCGCCGATGCGGAGGCCTCGATGCGCCTGTTCGGTGAGGAAGTGTTGCCGCGGCTGCCGCGCCTTTGACAAAACCTGCGCGGGCGGGTGCCGCGGCTTGTCCTACTCCGCCGCCGGCCGTGCCGGTACCTGCACCGTGTTGGGACCAAACCGCTCGCGATACGGCGTCGTATCGATTGCTTCCAGCTCGATCTCGCCCGCGAGCACCTTGCGCTTCCATTCCTGGTGCGCCGGCTCGTTCGCGTGGAACTCCGGCATCACCTCTTTCGCGAACAGCTCCAGGCTTTCGCAGATATGCGCGTGCGAGTTCTTGCCTGCCTGGTTCAGCAGAATCACCTGGTCGATGTTCGACGTCTCGAACCGTCGCAGCTTCCGCCGAAGCGTCTCCGGCGAACCGATCAGCCCGCCTGAGATGGCGCGCGCGGCCGCTTCGGGATTCTCACGCTTCCACTTGTTGTACTCGTCCCACATGTTGACGGTGTAGGGATCTGGCCGTTTCCGGCCAGAGCTTGAACCATAATAGCGCAGCGCGAACTGGAAGAACGTCGCACCATCCGCTCGCCGCCGCGCTTCCTCATCGGTCTCCGCGCACATGAAATAGCTGACCAGCGCCATGTTCGGATTGGTGTTGTAGTCGCACAGCTTCTCCTGCTGCTTGGTGAATGCATTGTAGTAGGCATGCACCCAGGCATGCGCGGCATCCGCTGACAGGAACTGGAAGCCGAGCGCGCCCAAGCCACGTCGGCCAGCCATTTCGATCGTTTCCAGCTGCGAGCATGCGACCCACAGCGGTGGATGCGGCTTCTGCACCGGCTTCGGCAGCACGTTGCGCATCGGCATCTTGTGCCACTTGGTGTCAAGCTCGACGCCCTGGTCCTTGAACATCGGGATGATGCAGCGGAGCGCATCTTCCCAGACCTCGCGCTTGGTCTCCATGTCGCGGGCGAAGCCGCCGAGCTCAGTGATCGAGGCGGACTCGCCGGTGCCCATCTCGACGCGGCCGTTGCTCACCAGGTCGAGGCAGGCGATGCGTTCGGCGACGCGCTGCGGCGGGTTGGTGGTAAGCTGCACGATGCCATGGCCCAGTCGGATGTTCTTCGTTCGCTGCGATGCGGCCCCAAGGAACACTTCAGGCGCGGGCGAATGCGAATACTCCTCCAGGAAGTGATGCTCGACTTCCCAGGCGTAGTCGTAGCCAAGCCTGTCGGCCAGCTCCACCTGATCGAGCGCGTTCTGATAGAGCTGCCGTTCGTCATCCGGCCCCCACGGGCGGGGCAGTTGCAGTTCATAGAAGATGCCGAATTTCATGGCCGTTCCCTTGACCTACTGATCGGTATCCCGCCGGACCCTTGGCGATGTGTCAAGCGATGGCCGCGTCAGCGGCAAGCGTCTATACCAGCCGCCATGCAAACTGCCATGATCACCGGGGCCGGCAGCGGCCTTGGCCGGGCTACCGCTATCGCACTCTCTGCCCGAGGCTGCGCGGTCGCGCTCGTCGATATCAATGAAGCAAGTGCTGAGGAAACCGCACGTGCCTGCGGCAACGCGCAGGTCATCGTGCAGGATCTCACTGCGCCAGGTGGTGCCGAGGCGGCAGTGACGCGCAGCATTGCCGCTCTTGGCTCACTGTCCGTCGTCATCAACAACGCCGGCTATGGGGCTGGCGAGGCGTTCCTGGACATGCGTGAGGCCACCTGGGACCGCACGCTGGACCTCAACCTGAAGGCGGTTGCGCTCATCTGCGCAGTCGCGGGACGACATATGCGCGAGCGCGGCGGCGGCCGTATCGTCAACGTGACATCCCCAGCTTCCCGCATGGCGTTGCCGAACTACCTCGCCTATGCGGCGAGCAAGGCTGGCGTCGATGCTGTGACGCGCGCAGCAGCGATCGCGCTGGCGCCATACCGCATCACCGTGAACAGCGTCGCGCCCGGGATGATGGACACTGAAATGCAGCGCATCACCGAGCGTCAGCTCGCCTCGATCGAAGGGCGCAGCGACATAGACGCGTTCCTGGATGAGCGCACACGGCGCATTCCGCTCGGACGACGCACGGACTGCGAGACGGTCGCCAGCGCGATCGTCTGGCTGGCGCTGGATGCGCCTGATTACATCACGGCCGAAAGGCTGAACGCGTCGGGCGGGTTGGATAAAGACTGATCGACCGCTGGGCGGAAACTCAGCCGGGCGGTTTGTCGAGCCCATCTGCACGCGACGCCGCATAGGCCGCTTTGAACAGGGGCGTGAATCGCCATAGCTCGCTTTCCGCGATGTGGTTGCCATCCGCATAGACGGAGCGGCCGTCGATGACATACCCGCACGAATCCGCATTACACAGCGCTTTGCTCACCGGAACGAAGGTGATGTCCTTCTCCTTCTGGAAGTGCGAGATCGCAGCGCCGAACATGTCCTCAAATTCTCCGAGCGGCAGTGCCGTCGGGTGCCGGACCGGCCAGCCGAATGCCAATTCCCGGCTGGTAATCGATGCGACGTCCCAGTCTGGTCGCGCAATCGGCCCCACCAGGATCACCTTCTTGCCGGCCTGCTGGATCCGTTGGATCAGATCGTCAATCCCACCCACCAACTCATCAGCACCCACGACCTTGCCGCTCGAGTCCCGCAATGGCTCGGGAGAGCTCCAGGTGAATGCCAGGATCACCACTTGCAACCGTGGCAGCGCCAGGACATTGGCCAAGTTCTGTTTGGCAACGGCCGCGCAGGCCGGGGTATAATTGACGATGAGAGTTGGCAGACAAAGGTTTATGGGCACCAGCAGGCCGGGGGTATCGTGCTCGGCGAATATCGCCGTCCAGGCTGGGGCGTACATCTGCGCATGGGAATTCCCCAGCAGCACCGCTTTGGCATCGGCTGGATTGCGCGAGGCCAGGTTCATCGGGCAGGCGCGGTTCAAACCGAGGCTCAGGTATTGTGACGTGGGGCAGCGATATTCGGTATCCACTGCTTCGTTGAGCATAGCGGCCTGCGCATTCAGACGGCTGGGCAATCCTTGAAAGAACAGGATCAGGGCACCCGCACAGGCCAAGGCCAAGGCACCTGACCCGGAGAACCACACCACCGTTCTGAGCGGCATCTGACGGTTTCGGAAAGGCCGCTCGACGAACCGCCAGGAGCCATAGGCACACAACCCGATCGCGACGATTTCCAGCGCCACGACATAACTCGGCGTGCCGTTCACAAAATAGTAGTTGACCAACACGATCATCGGCCAATGCCAGAGATACAGCGAATAGGAAATCAGGCCGATGAAGACGATCGGACCGTAGCTGAGCGCGCGATTGATCTTGGGTTGGGTGTGTCTCCCGGCCAGTACGATGAACGTCGTGCCGATCACCACGGGCAGCGCGACCGGTGTGTCGGTAGTCAGTTTGATCGGCTCCACCAAGCCGATCATCATCAGCATGAATCCGGTCCATGACAGGATGGCAGCGTGCTTGGACGGCACGATGAAGCGGCTCGGCAGCAGCGCGACAACTGCGCCGCAGCCAAGTTCCCATGCGCGCGTCGGCAAAAGGTAGAATGCCGGACTGTCTCCGCCGATGTGGATCAGGAAGATGTTGAGAAGCAGCGAGCCAACTGTGGTGAGCGCAATCACGTAGATGGTCGATCGCGGTGCCCGGCGTGCCAGCAGCACCAGCAGCAAGGGAAAGAAGATGTAGAACTGCTCCTCGACGCCCAGCGACCACGTGTGCAGCAGGGGCTTGGTCGCAGAGGAGCGGCTGAAATAGTCCGTGTCACGCCAGAAGTAGATGTTGGCCACGAAGGTCAGCGTTGCGGCCAGGCTGCGGCAGTAGCCAATCAGATCAGCAGGCAGGAGAATGGCTGTCGCCGCGATCGTCGTGACGAACAGGACCAGGAGCAACGCCGGCATAATGCGGCGAACACGCCGCTCGTAAAATCGCTTGATTGAGAATTGTCGTACCTGGGCCTCTCGCCAGATAATCGATGTGATCAGGAATCCAGAAAGGACGAAGAAGACATCAACCCCGAGAAAGCCGCCGGCGAGAACTCGGTGCCACATGTGATAAATGATCACGGACAAAACTGCAATGGCGCGCAGGCCATCAAGATCAGGGCGATACTGATCCTTCGTCATGCGATTCCCTCGGAGAGCAGGCGGACAGAATCTATTGCCTTTGTCTGAGCGTGCAAGCTGATTTCTGGAGATCGCACTCTCTGGCAAGAGCTGAGGACAGTTGTTCGAACCCTGATTATATCAGCAGCGGTTTGGTTACTTGCAGCGCGAATGAACCTTCAGGCCATCATACGGTGATGCCCGCGTCAGAGGCGGCGATTGGTGGCAAGTGCTCAGCCGGGCGGTTTGCCGGTCTGCAACGCGGAACGGGCGCGCGGGCACGGATAGGTCTTCATGAAATAGCGCATCACGCCATCCGCCGCCGGCTCGCTGTTGAAGCGCGCATTGGTGCTGTCCCAGGCGATCAGTAACTGAATCGTCTCGAGGCGCGTCGGCCGCTCCATCGGCAGGCAGACGCGGCGATTATGCCGTCCGCCCGACCATCCCGTATCCACCAAATGGAAATCCAATACGCCAGAAATATACCCCGCGCAGAGCCCGAGGGATGTCTCGAAAGTGGCCGCGTTGCGGTCCGTGGTGCACAACCGGATCAGATCGCCGAACGTGCTGATGTCGTAGGCCGGCTTACCTGCCAGCAGCGATGGAGCCGGGCTCGACGCCGGCGGACCAGAGGCAGGCTGCGCGGCCGCGGTCCCTGCGATCACGGCCAATGCAAGATTAGTCAAGGCAATACGCATGGCGCACCCCTATCGGTTCACCATGCCCCCTAGCACAGCCGATCGGTCACTGTACGCGTGCCGCCGTCACCCTCCCGTGACGCACGGACATTCTACCACCGTCGCTGATCGCAGGGTTCCGACTCAGTGCTGACGTGACAGGCTGACTTCGATGGCGTGCGCAGGCGGCTCGCCGCGCCGCGCCATTTCATCAATCTCCCGCTGCGCCGCCCGTTCCGCTTCTGCCCGCGCGGCATCCGCCTGATGCAGTTGGATCTCCTCCACGACGCGTACAGCTGATTGGGCCATCGCAAGTGCCGCCCGAGCCGCGGCGGTGTCAGCCTCAGCCTGCTCGACGGCGCGCTTGGCCTCCCGCTGCCGCGGGCGCATGCGACGCAGCCAGGCCGCGAACGCCTCCACTTCGGCGTCCCCGGCGCCAAGATCGCTGACCACTTCGGCTTCACGCTCGATTGAAGCGTCGATCACCTGGACGGCGGCTTCCGCCTCGGCTTCCGCCCTCAGGCAATCCGCCAGGTCTCGCCGCGATTGGTCCACGGCGACCTGCCGCAGCCGCAACAATGCTTCCAGCGGATCCCGTTTCATGCCGACTCCATTGCGGCGCGCAACGCCGCGAAGCTGCCTTCTATGTTGGTATACTCATCACGGCCCTGGCGCAGCATGGCCTCGATGCGCGGTGCCAGCGCCACCGCCTCATCCACCGCGGGGTCGCTCCCGGTACGATAGGCGCCGAGCCGCACCATGTCGGCCATGTCGGAATACACAGCCAGCAGGGCCCGCGCGCGCCGTGCCAGCGCATTTTCCTCTGGCGCGTTGCAGCCCGGAACCGCCCGGGACAGCGAGCGGAGCACGTCCACGGCCGGATAGCGCCCGCCCTCGGCGATCCGCCGATCGAGCACGACATGGCCGTCGAGAATACCGCGCACCGCGTCGGCCACCGGCTCATTGTGATCGTCACCCTCGACCAGCACGCTGAACAGGGCGGTGACATAGCCTGGCGCCGCGTCGTCGCGATCCAAGCCGGGGCCAGCGCGCTCAAGCAGACGGGGCAGTTCGGCGAACACGCTGGGCGGATAGCCGCGCGTCGCCGGCGGCTCGCCCGCGGAAAGGCCGATCTCCCGCAGGGCCAGGCAGAAGCGGGTGATGCTGTCCATCAGCAACAGCACCGACTTTCCCTCATCGCGGAAATATTCGGCAACGGTCATTGCCGCATAGGCGGCCTCGCGCCGCATCAAGGGGGGCGAGTCCGAGGTGGCGACCACGACCACAGAGCGCGCCAGCCCTTCGGCTCCCAGATCGTCTTCCAGAAACTCCCGTACCTCCCGGCCACGTTCGCCCACCAGCGCCAGCACCGCGACGTCACAGGCTGTGTGCCGCGCCATCATCGACAGCAGCGTGGACTTGCCGATGCCGGAGCCGGAGAACAGGCCAAGGCGCTGACCTCGGCGGCAGGCGGCGAAGCAGTTCAATGCGCGGACTCCGACGTCGAGACGCGGCCCAAGCCGGGCGCGCCTCGTTGCATCGGGGGGCAGGGGCCTCACGGGACGCGCTCGCGCGCCCGGAGGCAACGGTCCACGCCCATCGAGTGATCGGCCGAGCGGATCAAGCACCCTCCCCAGCCAGCCGTCGCCCACCATCAGCGTACCGCCGCACGAGGCGCGTGTCGGATCGGGACGAAACAAAGCCGCGCTGCCCGGACCCAAACCATCCAGCGCGCCAAAGGGCATCGCTTGCGCCATCCCCTGCCGGAAACCGACGATTTCGGCGGGCATGCCGGCGCCATTGCGTCCGGCCAACAGCAGCCGATCGCCTACGGCGACATGCCCCGCCAACCCATCGATGTCGATAACGAGGCCGGACAGGCCACGCACGCACCCTTCAATCTGGAAGGCGGTGATGTCACGCAAGCCGGCACTGCAACCAGCCGCTCGCTCAGCCAGGCTAGCCAGACGTCTCACTGCACAAGGCCTGATTCGTATATCGGGACTGATTGCAAAAAAGCGACATCGGATTCGCCTTTTATTCCCGGATCATTAGAAACCTACAGCCAAATGGTGAAAATACTCTAGCTAAATACACGCCAAAGTGGTAAACAGTTTCTGTGCTATACCAAGGGAAGCAAGGCGATGCGCATCCTGCTTATCGAAGACGATCTGATCGCGGCGCGCGGCATCACGCTGATGCTGAAATCGAGTGGTGCTGTGGTGGATCATGCCGACACCGGTGAAGAGGGCCTCGAGCTGTCGCGCCACTATGACTACGACATCGTGATCCTGGACCTGATCCTGCCCGACATCGAGGGCTTTGAAGTGGTCCGCCGCATGCGCATTGCCCGCAATGATACGCCGGTGCTGATCCTGTCCGGTCTGTCGCGGCCGCAGGTCAAGGTAAAGGGGTTGGGGCTCGGCGCCGATGACTTCATCACCAAGCCGTTCGACAAGGCCGAGTTGATGGCACGCATGCAGGCGATCATCCGCCGCAGCAAGGGATTCAGCCAACCGTCGCTCCGCGTCGGACCGCTGCTGCTGAACCTCGACAGTCATGAGGTGAGCGTGCATGGCGAACTCGTGCATCTGACAGGCAAGGAATACTCCATCCTCGAACTGCTTGTGCTGCGCAAAGGCATGGTGCTGACCAAAGAGGCATTTCTTAATCACTTGTATGGCGGCATGGATGAACCCGAGATGAAGATCATCGACGTGTTCATCTGCAAGCTGCGCAAGAAGCTCGCCCTGGCAGGCGCAGAGAACCTGATCGGCACCGTGTGGGGCCGTGGCTATATGATCAGGGAACCAGTGGGCAGCGCGACACTGACGCCAGAGGATACCGCCGCGGGGAACGAACTGACGGCCGCCTGATCGGTGGTCAGCCCGATCGGCGGTAAGGCAGCCGTCGGGCCAGCCAGCAGCCGACGTCCGCCCCGGCGACACGACCAGTCGAATCGCGCTGGAACGCCAGCGTCCAATCGCCGGGGGGCGTGTGGTCGAGCGCGCGTGGACATGGCAGCACCCACACGTCGCCGCCCACCGCGCCGAGCAATTCCATGCGTCCCTGACCCAGGAAGCCTGAGAAACCGCCGTACAGCACGCCGCCGCCGTCTTCGACGGTCAGCGCTGCATCGAGTTCTTCGCAGTGGTAGCGGCCGGCCACGTCGGTGGCTGCATTGCCATCGAGCCGCCGCAGCCTTGTGCTTTGATTGTCGGACGGCCGATCCATCCATAGGCCGCCATCGCTGAAGCGCAACCTGTCGCCGTCGCTGCTGGCGGTGCCGTCGGCGTGTACGTCCAGCACCTCCGGGAAACTTCCGTAACGGAGCAGGATCCGTCCACCGGCCGCCGGCTCGATCCGCACCGACAGTCCGGTCTCAGGCTCCGTATATGCGCCGAGCCAATCGGGCAGTGGCCCCGGGTCCGGCGGTTGCGGACGGTCCTCGCCCAGCACCGCGGCCAGCACGTCTGTCGCTGCCTCATGCGCGTGAGACAGGTGGTTGAACATCACCACGACCGAGACACGCTCCGACGGCACATACAGCCGGTGACTGCGCCAGCCGCGGAGCGCCCCACCATGGCCGGTGGCGGCGCGCCCGAGCACGGACAGGCGGCTCAACCCGAAACCGTACTCCGATGGAGTGCCGTCAGCGAAGGTGACCGGAACCGAGAGCCGGCTGTACAGCGCGTCCGGTTCGTCGCGGGTCGCATCGATGTGGCGTTCCCAGGCGATCATATCGTCCAAGCTGGCACCGAGACCCGCGTCACCGGTCCACACCACGCGGTTCTGAGCGGCGCGGAAGCCGCTGACCACGTTTCCCTCGTAGCCTTCAGTGCCATCAGGCATGGCGCGCGTGTCCGCAGCCAACAGCGCGGTCTCCATGCCGGCTCGATCGAACACGCGCGATCGCAGCAGGTCAGCGAAGCTGCGTCCGGTGCGGTCGGCCACGATGTCGGAGAGCATACGGAAGTTATGGTTCACGTAAGAGTAGCGCGTGCCAGGGGTAAACTGCAGCGTACGTGTACTGCCGATCACGCGCGCGGCTTCCGTGTCGCCGAACGGCGCCTCGGCCGGCGAGCCGTGCAGCATGGCGACTGCCCAGTAGTCGCGCAGGCCGGATTGGTTGTTGCAGAGTTGCAGCGCGGTGGGCGGCGGCACGTCGAGTTTGGCAAGTCGCGCCTTGACATCGGCATCCAGCACCGAGGGATCCGGAAACGCATCCAGCACGACTGCACAGGTGAACTGCTTGGTGATGGAGCACATGCGGAACAATGTGCGCGGGGTAAACGGGATGCGGCGCTCGGCGTTGGCGTAGCCCCAGGTATGGCGCAGCACCACTTCCCCATTGCGCAGCGCCGCGATCGCCCCGCCGGGGCCGGGATAGGTGCGCGGGATGGCAGCGGAGATGCGATCGAGCCGGGAGACGAGCGATGACATAGGGCGCACTGTCGCGAGTGTGGGGTAAGACGTAAAGGTGTACGCGCTGACCAAGGGCTTGCCCGCCCCGTCGATCCCCGTCACTCTCCCATCATAATACGGTAAAAAACCACAGGGAGAGAACGATGAAGTTGCCGCTCGTGCAGCGCTGTGCCGCTGCGTGCCTCGCTCTGATTGCCTCCACTGCGATCGCGGCTGCCGCGCCTTACATGATCGTTGGCAACGACGAAAAGCCCGGCGGCAACGATGCCCAGGGCAAGCCAATCGTCAATCCAACCGGCAACGACAGCGTGCTGATCGTCGATGTCGCCAAACCCGAAGAGCCGAAGATCGTTGCCACTCTGAAGTTAGAAAACTCCATTGTCGGGCCGCCAGTGAATATGGCCATTTCACCCAATGGCGCGATTGCCCTGGTAGCGGATTCGATGACTGTCGTCGATGACAACGGTGCGCGCAAAATGGCACCCACCGACAAGCTGTTCGTCATCGACATGAAAGCCAACCCGCCGAAGCTTGCGCAGACACTGACGCTCGGCAAGCAGCCATCGGGCCTGTCATTCAGTCCGAAGGGAGATCTCGCGCTGGTGTGCAATCGCGCCGACGGCACCCTCAGTATCCTGAAGATCGACGGCAGCAATGTGACACAGACGGGCACCGTTCAGATCAGCCCTGGCGTATCGCAGGTCGTGTTCACGCCGGACGGCAAGCACGCGCTGGCGCTGAAATCGCCGGACAACAAGGTGGCGGTGCTTGACGTTGACGGTGACAAGGTGACCTACAACAAGCTGGACATCACCACCAATATTTTCCCCTACAACATCGTCGTGTCGCCTGATGGCAGGCTGGCAATCACCGCCGACAACGGCAATGGCGGGTCGTCCGATGGCAACGCCGACACTGCGACGGTGATCGACCTCGAAGGTCCGCATCCGCACGCGATCGCGCATGTCACCGTCGGTGATGCGCCCGAGGGATTGGCGATCAGTCCGAAAGGGAACCTGGCTGCGGTGCTGAATGTGGACGGGTCGAACATGAAGCAGGCCTGGTTCTATCATCCGACCGGCAGTGTCACGGTCCTGCACATCCAGGGCACGACGGTGACACCGATCAAGACCGTGAAGGTGGGCGCGTTCCCCGAATCGGTCGCCTTTACGCCGGATGGACGCTATATATACGTCGGCAACTACACCGATCAGGACTTTTCCATCCTGAAGGTGGACGGCACGAACGTGACGGACACCGGCAAGCTCTTCAAGGTGCCGGGACATCCGGCGGCGATGCGCATGGGACCCTGAGCCTTTCGGCTCAGTTTCCCACGGATACGACCTGCGAGAACGGCACCGACAGCGCGCCGAGTTCCAGAGCCAGGCTCCCGCTGGACTGGCTCTGTACGCCCGTCGCAGTACCGATGACATTCGTACTCACTGCTGAGGTGGTGCCATCAACACCCGCCGCCACCACCGCGACCTTGTAGCTGCCATCGGGAACCGCCGCTCCTCGGCTGTTGGTGCCGTTCCACGTCCAGGTGTTGATGCCTGCCGTCGACATCATCATGTTGTCGCTCAGCTTGTTGCCAGTGCTGTCATAGATCAGGATGTCGACCGGCTGCGCCGTCCGCGTGGTGAACTGGATTGTCCCCTTCCCATTCTGCAGCGGCACATGATCAGACGTGACAGTCACCTGTTTGCCGCTCATGGCAGAGGCCTGCATGACCTCGCCTGCCTGGGTGAGCTGGATCAACTGCGTCAGGCTGGTGTTCGTGTTGATCTGCTGCTCGACGCCGGAGAACTGCACCAGTTCGCTGGTGAACTGGTTGGTATCCATCGGATTGGTCGGATCCTGGTTCTGCAACTGCGTCATCAGCATCTTGAGGAAGTCGTTGAAGTTTGACGACAGCGACGCGAGCGCGGTGTTGCCAGAGGAGCCGGAAGTGCCAACGGATCCAGCCGTCGACGCGATCGCAAGTGCGTTGTTCTGCTGGGCCGTGACTGATGCGAGACTCATGGCTCGTTGACCTTTCAGGCGGTGATATCGAGGCCGGCGCGCAGCCATCTCGTCGGCGTGACGGTGATGGCCCCCAGGTCCTCATTGTCGTCCGTTGCGCCAGATGTGCCGGTCTCCGGTTGCATCGGCCGCCCGCCCTGGCGCGACGCGCTGTGCGAAAAGTCACCTCCCATAGCGGCGGAGGAACCTGTCGGCGTCGGTGCCATCGCGGTCTCGGTGCGCGCCGCCGGCTCTGGGGTCACGACGTGGAAGGTGACGCTGCGCCCCTCCGCGGGCACACCGGCCTGGTCGAGCGCTCGCTGCAACTGCGGCTGATCATGGAGCAGCAACTGCAGCGTTTCCGGGCGTTCGACCGTGATCGCCACGCGTGCCGGTGCGTCGTCTGTCGGGCGGTCGATCTGGATGTGCACTTGCCCGAGTTCCGGCGGCTCGAGCTTCATCGTCAGCCGTTGCGCACCGTCCGGTGTGTGGCTCATCGACACGAGGGCCGGCGTGATCTGCGCGACCGGAGAAGGATGCGGCGTGCCAGTTGTGGCGGTCGGGCTCGTCGGCGTCTGCACAGAGGGGGTGGCAGGCAGTGAGGGCACTGGAGCTATGGATGCTGCAGGGGCTGTGACCGGCGCCGGCTTCACGTCAGAATCCGCCGCCGGCTGCTGATGCATCGTCTCTGCATCGATCAAGGCGGTTGGCTGCGGCGCGTCGGTTGGTAATGCAGGCGGCTTTTCCGGTGCATTGGAAACCGGCAAGGCGCCGGCTGGCGATGTCTGTTGTGCGGCCGCGTCCGTGGGTGCAAGGGCTGCCGGCGGTGGGGGCGGAGGCTCAGTTGCCGGTATCACCACAGGGAGCGGCAAAGCCGGTTGCACGACTTCGGCCCCGCCTGCCGATGCTGGTGCCGCTGTCTCGGTGTTGCGGCGTACTGTGCTTGCCGCGCGGGAACGCCCGGTCGTCGCGTCGGGCGCTGACCATGTCTTCGGCAGCTCCGGACCGGGAGCATCGATCGCAGGTGGTGGCAGCGGCGCCGGCGCTGCCTCAGCCTGATCTGCTGGCATAGGCGCGGTCCGCGGTTCGGCCACCTCCGCCATGAGTGTCGTCAGGGCGGATGCCTGATCCCTAGCGGAGGCCACAGTCGTGGGGACGGCGCTTGGAGGCAGTGGCAGCGATGTATCCGTCGCATGCGACCCGTCTGCTTCTGACTTTGTGGATGATGACTGCGGTCCAGCCATCGGTCCCGTGGAAGCGACAGAGGTTGCGCCAGCTGGTGCGATCGCAGCCAGCAGTGTCATCAACTGGTCCGTGAAATCCGTCGGGGCCGGCAACGGCTTGCCAATCGGAGGCGCTGCCGTGATCGGTGCCGGTAATGCGACGGGAACGCTTGACTGCATCGCGATCGCTCCTGGTCGCGTGGTTGCAGCAAGCGATGTGCCAGCTTCGAATACGCATCAAGGATCGTGGGCCGGCTGTTCTCCTGGTTATGGTCGGTCACAGGGCGCGGCAATGGGCAGGATCTGCCGGGTCAGATCTGCCGCTTGCCAGTCATTTGTCGGCAATACCTCGCGAAAACTCCCTGATTGCCATTGGCACGTTTCCTGCTGCTGCACGTTCCGAACGAATCGTCGGAGCAATCCAATGTCATTGTTCGGCGCAATGAATGCCGCCATCAGCGGGCTGGGCGCGCAGTCGGCCGCTTTCAGCAACATCAGCGACAATGTCGCGAACAGTCAGACCGTCGGCTATAAACGCGTCGACACCAGTTTCATCGATTACCTGACCACCAGCACCGCGACCCAGAACGACTCCGGCGCTGTGGCCGCCAGGCCAGACTACGTCAACGATGTGCAGGGCACGGTCACCCAGACCGACAATGCACTCGGCCTTGCCATAGCCGGCCAGGGCTTCTTCGCGGTGTCGCAGCAGAATGGCGAAGTCAACAGTCTGCCGACGTTCAGTCCGCAGCAATACTATACGCGCGCCGGCGACTTCAAAATGGACAAGAACGGCTACCTTGTGAACAGCGCCGGAAACTTCCTGAACGGCTGGCCAGTGAACATCCAGACCGGCATCGTCAATCAGAACACGCTGTCGCCAATCCAGGTGACGCAGACCGTTTACAATCCAGTCGCCACCACCACCGTCACGCTGTCGGCCAACCTGCCCGCGACACCAGCCGCCGGTACTGCAATACCGGGTTCTCCGGTCTCGTCGGACATCGACGTGTACGACGCTCTCGGCACCCTGCACACCATCGCCCTGAACTGGGTGAAGACCGCACAGGACACCTGGTCGGTGCAGGTCAACTCGGCGGACGATACTGCATTGGCCAATCGCGGCACTGCCGATGTGTCTTTCGGCCCCGCGACCAGCGGCAATCCCGTGCCATCCGGCACGGTTGGCGCCTTGCAGATCGATGCGGCCAATCCGGGCACGATCACCACCTCGCCCTATGCCGCCAACACGGCGGCGACCGTATCCTTCACAACCAATTTTGGCTCCGGCCCGCAGACGATCACCATCAATCTTGGCACCTATGGGCAGACCAACGGCGTCACCCAGTATGCCGGCACGCAATATAACCTGCGCGGCCTGACGCAGGACGGCGTGCCGCCGGGTGCGTTCGCCTCGGTCTCCACCCAAGCCAACGGCGCCATTGTCGTGAACTACGACAATGGCCAGACGCGAACCATCGCGCAGGTGCCGGTCATCACCTTCAACGACCCCAACAAGTTGGATCGCCAGAATGGCGAGGCGTTCACGGCCAGCAACAACTCCGGCACGCCACTCGCCGAAGCGCCCGGCAGCAACGGTGCCGGCAACCTCGTTACCCAGTCCGTGGAAAGCTCCAACGTCGATATCGCCACGGAGTTCTCCAAGCTCATCGTCGCCCAGCAGGCCTATTCGGCCAACACCAAGATGGTCACCACGGCCGATCAGATGCTGCAGCAGACGATCAACATGAAGCAGTAGGCGCGTCGTGACGATCGCCTCGGCATTGTCGATCGCAACCGGTGGGCTGCGCAACGTCAATGCGCAGCTGGCGCTGGTGTCGCAGAACGTGGCCAACGCCAGCACGCCAGGCTACGCCAGGGAAATCGGCACACAATACAATGTGGTGGCCGAGGGCCAAGGGCTTGGCGTCCACACCGGTCCGGCGATCCGCGACGTCGATACGGCGCTGCAGGCCGCGGTGTTCAGCCAGAACGGCACCGTAGCGGGATTTCAGACACGACAGGCCGCGCTGCAGGCGATCGATTCGGTGATGGGCACGCCAGGCCAGAACGCCGACATCGCCAGCCTGATTGCCGATTTGCAGAACCAGTTCTCCACCTTGCTGAACGACCCAAGCAGTCTGGCCCAACAGAGCCAGGTGGTTACCTCGGCATCGACGCTTGCGCAGAACATCAACACGCTGAGCAGCGCCTATGGTGCGCAGCGCCAGACCGCGCAGGACAATATCGTCGCGGAGATCGGCACGCTGAACACGACGCTCGCCACGATCGGCAAGCTCAGCAATCAGATCATCACGCTGAAGCCGAGCGGCCAGAGCACCGCGGACCTGGAAAGTCAGCGCGATGCGGCGATCGCGACCGTGTCGCAGCTGGTCAGTGTGAAGGTGCTGCAGCAGCCGAACGGCGATGTTCTGCTGACCACCGCCGCTGGCCTCACCTTGCCGACACACAGCGACACTCCGCCGCTCAGTACCAGCGATGTGAACGTGCAGAGCGCCACGTATTATCCCGGCGGTGGCATTCCAGCGATCATGCTGGGCGGCATGGACGTGACGCGCCAGCTTCAGGGCGGCCAGATCGGTGCCAACATCACCTTGCGCGACACGACGCTGCCCACGGACCAGGGCGAGCTCGATGAGCTGTCGCAGAGCATGGCGACACGGTTCCGGGCGAACGGCTTGACCTTGTTCACAGATCCCACCGGCAATGTGCCCGTCCCGACGCCGCCGCCGACGCAGAGCGGATATGTGGGATTTGCCGGCACGATCCAGGTGAACCCGGCGGTGCTGGCGAACCCATCGATGGTACGCGATGGCGACGCACCGCCAGTGCCGACGCAGGCCGGCTACACGACCATCATCAAGGCAGTGCTGAACAACACGCTTGGCAGCAATCCGCCGCTTGCCGCCAACGTGACCGGCCTTGGCCCGTCCGGCACGCTGAGTGCGCCGTTCAGCTCGCCGCCAACGCTTGGTGGCTTCGCCTCCTCTATGCTCGCCGCGCAGGCGCAGGACAGCGGCACAGCCACCGATCAGCTCGCCACCGAGCAGTCGGTGCAGACCATGCTGAACAGCAAGCTTGCCGCGCAGAGCGGCGTAAGCATCGATACCGAGATGTCCAACATGATCCAGCTGCAGAACGCCTATGGCGCCAATGCCAGGGTGATCGCAGCCGTGCAGTCCATGTGGAACCAGTTGCTTGGATCGGTGTCATGAGGATGCGGTCATGAGCGGCATCAACACTGTGACGGGCCCATCGAACTATGGCATGATGAACATGCTCGTCGCCCAGTCCAACACCGTCAAGCAGAAGCTGGTTACATTGACCAACCAGGCCAGCAGCGGCCTGATCGGCAACACCTATGCCGGGCTTGGTAGCGGAGCGGCGACCTCGCTCGACCTGCGGCCCCAGATCGCGAACCTGCAGACCTGGCAGAACAATGTGGACGCGGCGACCGGCCGGATCAGCACGACGCAGTCCGCGCTTGGCTCGATCGAGTCGATCGCGGCGAACTTCTATGCGCAGCTCAACAACCTGGAGGGTGTCGATTCCAGCGAGATCGACAGCATCGCCGCCAACGCGCGGGATGCCTTGCAGCAGGTCGCCGGGCTGCTCAATACCCAGTATGGCGGCGTCTACGTGTTTGCCGGACAGGACAGCGGCAATCCGCCGGTGCCCAATTCGGACAATATCCTGAACTCCGGCTTCTATACGCAGATCAATAACGCGGTGACCGGCCTCGCAGCGAACGGTGCGGCAAACACCGCCAATGCGACGTTTGCAGTGGCGGTCTCCAATGCTGCGGGTACCTCGCCGTTCTCCTCCTTTCTGTCGCGACCGTATGCGACCGTACAGGCTGAATTGCCGAGCGTGCAGGTGGGCCAGTTCCACCAGGAGACGACCGGCATACCAGCGAGTGCAAACGGGCTCATTCCCACGTCGCCGCCGGGCGCGACCACGATTGTTGGCGGACCGGTGTCGTCCACGGGATCGTATATGCGTGACGTGCTGCGCTCCCTCGCTACCATCGGCTCTCTGACAAGCAGCCAGGCGAATGTCCAGGGTTTCCAACAACTGGTGCAGGACACGCGGGTCAGCATGATCGGTGCGATCACCGCACTGAACGAAGACTCCGGCGTGCTTGGCAATGTGCAGTCGTCGATCAACGCGACGCAGACGCAGCTTTCCGACACACAGACGGCGCTGACGACGCAGGTGTCGTCAGCCGAGGATGTCGATATGGCCTCGACGTTGTCGCAGATCGCGCTCGTTCAAACGCAGATGCAGGCATCCTATCAATTGATCGCCGGCATGAGTGGCCTGTCGCTGGTGAAGTTCTTGCCGATCGGATGAGAAAAAATCGAGAACTTCACTGGCCGTTAACTCTGGCGCGTCAGTATGCCAGAGACCCGCAAAAGGGCGGAGCGTATGCAACCTTGGACTTGAAGGGTAAGACACCATGTCCTTACTGAACTCCGTCAACACCAACGTAGGAGCGATGATTGCGCTCGAGTCGTTGAACTCGACCAACACGGCTCTCGCAGCGGCACAGAAGCAGGTCTCGACCGGTTATCGCGTTGCTGACAGCACCGATGATGGCGCCGCCTATGCCATCGCCCAGAGCGTTCGCTCGACTGTCGGCGCACTCGCCAGCGCCAACCAGCAGCTCGGCACCGTGCAGGGCCTGCTGTCGACCACCCAGTCGAGCATGAACAACATCTCCAACACGATGTCGAGCATGCGCGACGTGCTGGTGAAGCTCTCCGACAGCAGTGTGACAAGCAGCGACCGCACGAACTACATCGCGCAGTACAACTCGTTGCTCGCCAACGTGAAGACGTTTATCGAGGACGCGAACTACAACGGCAAAACGCTGATTGGTAACATCACTGGCGGGAGCGGGACATTCTCGCGTGTCGCCGTGGTGCGCAACGAAAGCGGCGCGTCGTATGCGATCGCGACGTTCAGCGGTTCTGCGCTGTTCGGCTCGATCAGCTACACCAGCACTCAGCTTCTTGCGGCAACCACCGTGCAGGGAATCATCGGCACGGCCGCCGGTGCGTCGTTCATCAACAAGTTCAATGCGGTGAACAACGAGCTGAACACCATCGGCTCCGCGCAGAACTACGTGACCAACCAGGTCAGCTACAACAGCAATAAGATCGATGCCTTGAACACAGGTCTCGGCGCGCTGGTGGATGCGGACCTGGCACAGGAGTCGGCGAAATTGCAGGCCCTGCAGATCCGCCAGCAGTTGGGCACGCAGGCACTCTCGCTCGCCAATCAGGCGCCTCAGACGTTGTTGAGCCTGTTCAAGTAATCGTTCGGCCGGCGACCCGGCCGGACTCACCATCCGGCCGGAATCCGGTCCTGCCAGAAAGCTAGGAAGAGGCGCATGTCCACTTTGGTCCTGGAGCTGCGTCAGGGCGAGATGATGATCGTCAATGGCGCACCGATACGATTTCGGACGAAGTCTCGTATCGAACTGACCGCCAAGGCGCGCTTCCTGTTCGGTAAGCAGATCATGGCGCCGGACCAGGCCGACAGCCCGGCGAGGCGCATCTATTTTGCCCTGCAGACCGCCTATATCGGCTCGGACGACGAGCGGGCCAACGGATTGGCCAGCGCCCGTGAACTGATCGCTGCGTTCAAGGAAGCCACCACATCTGCTCTTGCATGCGAGATCCTGGATCGCGCGCTCGCCGCCGCCGAAGCAGATGAATGCTATCAGGCATTGAAACTCGCCCGTCGGATCATCCGTCACGAGGATTCGGTGCTGGCTCGCGTCGCTCAGCCGGCGTGCGCCGTAACGCCTGCTTCTCAAAGGGAAGACGCAGAACTATGCCCAACGTGACATCCGCGGCGCGGGCCTACGAGGCTGCCGCCAACCATCGCAGCGCACGTGAGCAGGAAGCTGACGTGTTTCGCCGCGCCGTCGGCGCATTGAGGCTTGCGCGCGACTCTGAACCGATTTCGCGGACGCGCGCGATCGCCGACAACCGGCGCCTCTGGCTTGCGGTCACCGACCTGATGCGTGATCCAGGGAACGCCCTGCCCGAGGAGCTGCGTGCTTCCATCGTGTCGGTGGGCCTTGCTGTGCAGCACGAGATGGATCGCCCGGTGCCCGACTTCGATTTCCTGATCTCTATCAACGAGCACTTCGCGGAAGGCTTGTCAGCCAACGGTTAAGCCGACGCGTTGCATCAGCTCAAAAGGAGCTTGCAGTGCAGACCTTGAAGGCTACCTCTCAACCCGAAACGCTGCTCCAGCGTGCCGCATCGCTGATCGATGACGGACATACTGGTGCCGCACGCGCGCTGCTCGCGGCGGTGCGCCGAATGTCGCCCGGACTTCCCCGTCAGGTTGAACTCTCCGCGCGGCTGGCGTTGCGCGATCGTCAGTTCGACCAGGCTCGCGAGACGCTTGATCCGGCCATCGAAGAGGCTCCGACCGATCCACACCTGCGCAAGCTGCGCGCAGAGCTGCGCCGCGAACTGGGAGACATACCGGGCGCGGCAGCCGACGCCGCAGAAGCGGTCGTGCAGGATCCGGCTGATCCGATCGCCAAGGCGCTGCTTGGTGTGCTGCTGCTGGAACTGCATCGCCCGGATGATGCGTTGGCGTGCCTTCGTGAGGCAGTGGTGGCCGAGCCATCCAATCCGGCGTTCCGGGAGGCATTCGCTGCGGCACTCAATACCGCGGGCGACGCCGATGCCGCGCTCGCGACGCTGGTCGAAGGCATCGCCGTGGCCCCGCGGTCAGTGAGCTTGCGCAATGCTGCCGTGCTTCACTGTCTTCGCCGGCGCGACTTCGCCGGTGCCGATGCGATCGCCGAGGAGGCGCGCATCGCTGGCGTGGTCGATGCCTGCCTGTTCGGCCTCAAGGGTCATGCCCTCTCCAGTCTCGGACGCCACGAGGAAGCCGCTGGCGCCTATGCTGAGGCACTCAAGCTCGGCCCCGAGGATCCCTATGTGCGCCACCTCGTTGCCGCCGCCGGCACCGTGCCTGGCGCGTCGCGCGCACCTGCCGATTACGTGCGTACCGTCTTCAATGGCTACGCGGACCGCTTCGAGGCACATCTGCTGTCACTCGGCTACCGGGTGCCGTGGCTGCTACATGCCGCGGTGGAGGCACGAGGCGTGGAGAGTGGACCGGTGTTGGAGATTGGCTGCGGCACTGGCCTGCTGGCCGTGGTCCTTGCGGACCTGAATATTGGTCCATTCATCGGCGTCGACGTGGCGTCTGGCATGCTGGCGCAGGCTGCTAACAAGCACCTCTACGCCGAGTTGCACGAGGCCGACATCGTCGAATTCCTGCACGCCGACGAGCGGACCTGGCCGTTGATCCTGGCCAGCGATGTGCTGTGCTATTTCGGCGTGCTCGACGAACTGTTCGCCGCCGTGCAGCAGCGCCTTGCGCCAGGTGGGCTGTTCGCATTCTCCGTTGAACTCATGCAGCCCGATGCGCAGGGCGTTATGCCAGGGAACGGCGACTGGACGCTCGGCCGCCAGGGCCGTTATGCGCATGCCGAGCGCTACCTGAGACGCGCCGCGGAAACGGCCGGACTGCAAGTCACTCAGGTGACGCCGGATGTTCTGCGTTGTGAGGCGGACGAACCGGTGATTGGCCTCATTGTCGTGCTGGAGCGAGGTCGTGCACATTGAATCCGCGCTGGCGCGCCTGCGCGACGGTGATGTCGCCGGCGCGCTCGCCTTGCTGGAGGCTGCGCCCACGGACGGCGCGCCACGACACGCTGCGCTTGGCGTGGCGCTGCTTGCTGCTGGCAGGCCCGCGGAGGCGCTGAAGTCGTTACAGGATGCCGTACGCTCCGGCGACACATCGGCGCTCACGCTATTGAATTGCGCGATCGCAGAAGACCGGGCTGGCGATCCCCATCGCGCCAGGCGACTGATGCAGGAACTGGAGCAGCGGCTACCCGATTGGGACGAGCCGCCGCTGCGCGTTGCCGAAAGCCTCCGCGCCCACGGGGACCCTGCGGGCGCCGAAGGTGCCTACCGTCGTGTGCTCGATCTGAACCCTCGCCGCGAGGAAGCGCTGGTCGCACTGGCCGGTCTGCTGATCGCCCGCGGCGCCGCGCCTGAGGCGCAACCCCTGTTGCTGCGCTGCTGCGGCATCGCTCCCCAGCGTGCCGAAGCCTGGGACACGCTCGGCATTGCGCTGTTGCAGACCGGCGATCCCGCGCTCGCCCGAACTGCCTTCTGTGAAGCGTTCCGCCACGCGCCGGAGATGCTCGACTATGCATTGCACCGGGTCGATGCCGCGATCAAGGCGGGTGCTGCCGAGGCTGAACTCGCGCGGCTGCAACTGGACTGCGACGCCGAACCGCTTAACCCGGCGCTGCATTGTGCCAAGGGCGTGCTGCTCGAGCATCTCGGACAACGGGCGGCGGCGATCGAGTCGTTCGAGATCGCGGTGGCACTTGCGCCTGACGCGCCGGTGCTGGCGCAGTTCCTCGGTCAGACGCTCACGCGCACGGCGCGGCTGCGCGAAGCCGAGGCAGCGTTGCGACGGGCGGTCGCGCTCAATCCGAGTGATGCGACCCTGCGCAATGATCACGCCGCCACGTTGATGCGGATGCACCGGCATGGCGAGGCGCGCACCCTGCTGCTGTCTGCGCTCGACGAGTATGGCCAGGACGCGCGGCTGCTCACCAATCTCGCCAACACCACCTGCTGTCTTGGGCTGCAGGACGAAGCCGTGGCGCTGGCTCGGCGTGCCATCGCGTTGGCGCCGGGGGCGCTGAACCCGCGCCGCTCGCTGCTATCGGCGCTGGTCTATTGTGATGCCATCCCTGGCAGCGAGGTTACGGCGGCCGCCCGGGCCTGCGCTGAGCGCACGCCACGCGTTGCGCCGGCGCCGCTCACCAATACGCCGGACCCGGATCGGAAGCTGATCGTCGGCTTGCTGTCAGGCCTGCTGAAAACCCATCCGGTTGGCTGGTTGACCATCGCGGGACTGGAAGCGCTGGACCCTGGCGCGTTCGGCATCGTCGCGCTGGCACACAACACCTGGTCCGACATGATCGCCCGCCGCTTCCGCGCGGTCGCATCTGACTGGCTGGATATTTCCGCCTTGAACGACGAAGCCGTGAGCCGCAAGGCGCGTGAATGCGATATCGACATCCTGATCGATCTCGGCGGCTTCGGCGAAGGCTCCCGGATCACTGCGTGTGCCCAGCGCCTGGCTCCGGTGCAGATCAAGTGGGTCGGTATGCAGAGTTGCACCACCGGCATGCCCGACATCGACTGGATGCTGACCGACCGCTGGGAGACGCCGCAGGAACTTGCCCATCTCTACACCGAGCGGTTGTTGGTGATGCCCGACGGGTATGTCTGCTATAGCCCGCCGCCCTATGCGCCGGACGTCGGCGCGCTGCCCGTTCTTGCCAACGGCCACATCACCTTCGGCTGCTTCAACAACCTGGCGAAGGTGACGCCGCGCGTGATCGAGACATGGGCGCGCGTGCTGCATCGCGTGCCGGGTTCGCGGATGGTGCTGAAGACGCACCAGTTCACCGATGCCGAGACGCGCAACCGTGTCAGCGCTGCCTTCGCCAGCCATGGCGTAGCGGCTGAGCGCCTGGAGCTGCGCGGACCATCGGACCACCGGACATTCATCGGTGAATACAATGATATCGACATTGTCCTTGACCCTTTTCCCTACTCGGGCGGTTTGACTACCTGCGAGGCGTTGTGGATGAGCGTCCCCACGGTGGCACTGGCCGGCGAGATCTTCGCTGCCCGCCATTCCGTCAGCCATCTGAGCAATGCAGGTCTTGCCGACTGGGTCGCACCCACCATCGACGCGTATGTCGAGCTTGCAGTGGCCAAGGCGTCGGATGTCGCGGCACTGGCGGGGCTGCGTGCCGGGCTGCGCGCGCAGGTGCGGAGCAGCCCGCTGTGCGATGGCCCGCGTTTCGGGCGCAATCTCGGCGCGGCGTTGCGCTCTGCCTGGCAGGACTGGTGCGAGCATGCAGCCCCGCGTTGACGTCAACATGATGGTGTATAACTGCATAGATACAGTTGGCGACGCAATCGACAGCGTACTGGCGCAGACCTGGCCGAACTTGACACTCACGCTGTTCGACAACGCGTCGACCGACGGCACGATCGTCGTGCTGGAAGAGTATGCGGCGCGGCACCCGGCGGTGCGTATCCACCGCAACCGCTGCAACGCCGGGCCGATTGCCAACATCCAGCGCGCTTTCTGGTCTGGCGACGCTGACTTCGTGATGCCGAAGACCAGTGATGACCTGATCGCTCCTGACTACGTCGAGCGCCTGATGGAGGTGCTGCTTGCGCACTCCGGCACCGCGATGTGCCACGCCGGCGGCGAAGTGTTCACCGCGGCCGGCCAGGTCATCCACACCTATCCGCCCGAACATTGGCTGCACGCCGTTGGCCCTGATCCGGTGGAGCGCGCGCGGCAGGTGATGTGGCACTACACCAGCGCGCCCAGCTTCTGGGGTGTTTACCGGCGCAGCATCGTCGATCAGTTGTCCACCATCCGCTACCGTCCGGGCTTCGACCACGCCGTCGTGGCCGAGCTGGCGCTGTATGGTGAGATCCGCCATGTGCCGGAGGTGCTGTATCGGCGGCGCGGTGGCGGCAAGCCCGTCATGCTGATCGGTCGCGGTGCCACCGAGGCCGGCAATCGTGGTGTACCGCTGGACAACGCGCTCGCCGAGCAACGCTGGCGCACACCTCTCCTCACCACGGCACATGCGCATCTCGAAGTGTTTGCCATCTCGCGGTTGCCGGAAGCCCAGCGCTGCGCGCTGATGCGCTCGGTACCGGACATCTTCCGTGCCCGCTGGTTGGCGCTGTTCAAGCGCGAGGCAGCCGATCTGCGGGCGGCACTCCCAGGCCTGTTGGAACGTATCGCCACCGCCGAACCGATGGCAGGTGCATGGCTGACGCACTCGGTTGCCGAGGTGTTGCTCGCCGCCCAGACGATGCTGCCCGAAGCTGGCTTTTCCGCGGATCTTCTCTCGCTTGCCGCGCTCAGTGGCGAACTGGTGCCGAACGCGTCCTCATCGTAGTGACCGTTGGCTCTCCTGCGTTGCCAGCGGTTGTGACGACGACGTGTTCCCGCTGTGCGGGGACGACCGGGGTTGCCCCAATCGTCGGCATACCGTTTGGCACCGGCCCGAAATGCGTGGTCGCCCACCGCTGGTATGCCTCCAGCTGCCGCTCGCTTGGAATCGAGTCGGTTACCGCACCTGAATCATTGCGGAACTCAATCACCACCAGCCCGAGCGCAGGGTCGAGCTGCAGGCTCGGGTTCGGTTGCACTTGCGAGGGCACGGTCAGGACGACCTTCGGTTCCGCGGGCGACAGATTCGCGGAGCCTTTCGTCTGACCGGCTACTTCGCTTGCAGCCGACGTGGTGAGGGACGGGACAGTCAGATCATTCGACATGGCGGCTTTGACCGCTTCAGCCGCGCCTTCCTGGCGCTCAAAACGTGCGGATCATGCGCTCGTGGCAGTTAAAGCCGGGTTAAGCACCGCGAACCAAAATGATGGCTTCGACCTCTACCGAGATGTTGCGCGGCAGGCTGCCCATGCCGACCGCCGAACGCGCCGGCCGGCCTCCCTCGCCGAACACCTGCACAAACAGGTCGGTGCACCCGTTGATCACCTCGGGATGCCGGGTGAAGTCGGGCACCGCGTTCACCATCCCCAGTACCTTCAACACCGTATCTACACGCTCCAGCGTGCCGACGGCGGACATCATGTTCACCAGCAGGTTGATGCCGCACAGTTTCGCCGCCTCGTACGCTTGCTCGACACTGACCTCGGCGCCGACTTTGCCGGTCATCATCGTCTCGTCGGCCCGGCGCGGGCCGACGCCGGACAGGAACAGGAGGTTGCCGGCGAGCCGGAACGGCACGTAGTTGCCAAGCGGCTTCGGCGGCGATGGCAGGGTCAGGCCAAGCGCGGCCAGGCGATCGTCGGCACTCATGCGGCGTCTCCTTCCAGCAACGGCATCAGATCGGTGATGACGGCGAGCGTCTCGATGCGATTCAGCCGATCGAACAGGGGCGCAATCTGTCGGTCGGGCAGCGAGCGGCGGGCACAGTCGGCGAACTTCTCCCAGAGCTCCTCTGTCGTCATCGGCTGGCCACCGGGGCCGCGGCGCTCGAAGTCGTCCAGCCGTGAGGTGAAGCGCTGGCCGTCGCGCGTGGTAACCGCCACCTCCGCGCCCCATTGCAGGGGCGCATTCTCCGCCATGTCGGGATGCGGTCGCGCGGTGGTGCGTGCCATGAGTTCACGGATGGCGTGATCGAGCGGCGCATCGCCCTCGAAATGCTCCAGCCGCACGGCACGATCGGCCAGAGCCCGCGCCACGACGTACTGGATGCTGAACTTGGCCGCGAGCGGCGTGCGCGGATCGGGATTGTTCGTGTGCGGCAGCCGGCGAGGATGTGGCATGATCTCGATCGTCTCGATCCGGTCCGGCGCCAGATCGTGGGTGCGTGCGAGGTGGATCATGCGGTTGATCGAGGCATGCGCGGAGCCGCAGCACGGATACGGTTTCAGGCCAGGTTCGCCGCCGCCTTCCACTTCGAGCGGCGCATACCAGTCGGCCAGCATGCGCTCGACGTCATAGGTGCCGGGGCCATTGAACACATCGAGGAAGCCCTGTTTCGCTTCAAGCGCGGCCGGATTGGCGGTGAAGCCCTCGCGCACCATCAGCGCCGCGAACAACCCGTTCCGCGTGCCGTGCCCGACATGCAGTGGCTTGGTCATGGTGCCGAAATTGGCCTTCAGGCCGGAGGCGAATGATGCGGCGAGACTGATCGCCGTTGCGGTCTGGTTGTGGCTGAAGCGTAGCATCCGAGCGGCGGCGGCGACCGTGCCGAAGATGCCGAGCGTCGCGGTCGGGTGCCAGCCTTTGTCATAGTGGTGGAAGTGCACGCCGCGGGCGATGCGGCATGCTGTTTCGTAGCCCGCGACATAGGCGAGAGCGAGATCATGGCCGGTGGCGCCGACGAGTTCGGCAAGTGCCAGCATCGGTGGGATCAGCATCACCGAGGGATGGCCGCCCAGCACGCCTGACACGTCGTCATAGTCCAGCGCGTGCGATGCGGTGCCGTTCACCAAAGTGGCGTCGAGCGGGCTGGTGCGCATCCGTGACGCGTAGATCAGCGATGGGCCTGGCGCGGTGGCGATGCCGGGGATACGGCGGAGGATGCGTGGACCATCATCCACCATGCCGGCGAGCGCGCAGGCGATCGTGTCGATGAATGCCGTGCGGACCCATTCGATCGCTGCGGGCGAAAGGTCCTCGTAGCGCAGGCGGTGAATGCGATCCGCGAGCTGGTGCGCGAGTGTGGCCATGCTTCGTGTCCCTGTGGACGCCTTGCGGCTATGCTGTAGCATCGCCGCGAAAACGTGGCGAGCGGAGGGAACCCATGACCATCGCCGAAGCTCTGGCCGAGCGCATTGCCAGCGTCCGCTACGATGCGTTGCCGGGAGATGCGCTGCACTGGGCGCGCGTGGCGATCCTCGACACGGTGGGCTGCACCCTGGCGGGGGCCGATGAACCTTGTGCGCGGATCGTCGCGCGGGTGACGGCGGCGCCGGGTCCGTGCCTGGTGTTCGGCACTGTGCAGCGTGTGGCGGCGCTGGATGCGGCGCTGATCAACGGCACCGCCGCGCATGCGCACGACTTCGATGATTGCAGCAACACGCTGGGTGGGCATCCCTCGGCGCCGATCCTGCCGGCACTGTTCGCGTTGGCCGAGACGCGGGCGGTGGATGGACGCGCGTTCGTTGCCGCGTATGTTGCCGGGTGGGAGGCAGAGACGCGTATCGCGCGCGGTATCAATTTTCATCACTACGAGAAGGGCTGGCACCCGACCGCGACGATCGGTGTGTTCGGCGCGGCAGCGGCGTGTTCTCATCTGTTGGGGCTGGCGCCCGACGCGACGGCAAAGGCACTGGCACTGGCTGCGTCCTTCTCATCCGGAGTGAAAGCCAATTTTGGTACGATGACGAAGCCGCTGCATGTGGGGCATAGCTCACGCAACGGGCTGTTCGCCGCGCTGCTGGCATCCGAGGGCTTCACCGCCAATCCAGGCGCGATGGAGCACAGGCAAGGCTTCCTGCATGTGTTCAACGGCGAAGGCAATTTCAATACCGAGCCGATGCTGGAAGATTGGGGCGCACCGTGGGACATCGTGCAGCCTGGTGTCGCGATCAAGCAGTATCCGTGCTGCGGCAGCACCCATCCCGCGATAGACGCGATGCTGTCGCTGGTGCGGGAACATGGGCTGACGCCGTCGATGGTGGAACGCGTCGACTCATGGACACATCCGCGGCGCCTGGCGCACACCAATCGGCCCGATCCGCAAAGTGAGCTGGATGCGAAGTTCAGCGTGCAGTACTGCCTGGCGCGCGCACTGCTGGATCGGCGCGTGTCGCTGGAGCAGTTCGAGGGCGACAGCTTCCGCGACCCGGCCATCATCGCGCTGCTGCCGCGTATCCATGCCGCGCCGCATCCGGAGATGTCGATGGCGAGCACCGAGCACTTTGGCGCCGAGGTGCGGGCGACGCTGACCGATGGCCGAGTGCTGACAGCGAAGGTGGAGCGACCGCTGGGACGCGGGCCGGAGAATCCATTGCCGGCTGAGTTGCTGGAGGCGAAGTTCCTCAATTGTGCGGCGCGTGCGCTGCCGATGGAGGCGGCCGAGACCCTGCTTGCGGTCCTGCGGCGCGTCGATACGCTCGTGGATATGCGGCAGACAACCGATGCGATGGTGACGAAGGCTGCATTGGCGGCGGAGTGACGACTAGGCCTTGGCGTCGTCATGGTGACGCGGGTCAGCATCCACGTCTTTCACGTTGGACGAAAAGACGTGGATGGCGAGCCTTCGCCCGCTATGACAGGGTCAGCGAGGCGCGTCGCCCTTCAGCATGACGCGGTAGAGGTAGCGCACCTGGCTCATGTCGTAGTCGCCGTTAGCCTTGTGCAGCAGGCAGCGATTGTCCCACATGACAATGTCGCCCTGCTGCCAGCGATGGCGGTACTCGTATTGCGGCTGCGTCGCATGCGACAGCAGCAGATCCAAGAGGCCTAGCGCTTCGTCCTCCTGCATCCCCTCGATGCCTTCGATGCGGATCGGGTTCAGGTAGATCGCCTTGCGCCCGCTTTCAGGATGGGTGCGCACCAGCGGATGCAACACCGCATCCGGCACCCGCGCGCGATTGGCGTCGCTCAGCGCCATCAGTTTCCGTTCGCTGAACCGGCTCTGATACACGTGCATCGCACGCAGCCCATCGATCCGTGCGCGCATGGCCGACGGCAGATCCTCATACGCATGGTGCATGTTGACGAACTGCGTGTCGCCGCCCTGGTCCGGCAGCTTCACGGCATGCAGCACGGTCGCCTTCGGCGGCTCGGTCGCATTGGAGTGGTCGGTGTGATAGCCCTCGCCGGGAATGTAGCGCTTGCCGTCGGGATACGCATCCTGGTTGGAGATGTAGTGGATCTGCGGACACTCCGGCAGAGCGAAGCGCGTGTTGTGCTGGGGGAAGACCTCGCCGAACATCTGTACCGCCGACAGCAACTCGGGCGGCGACAGATGCTGGTCGCGGAACACCAGCACTGAGTGGTCCACGAAAGCCTGGTTCAGCCAAGTCCGCAGCGTCTCATTGAGCGGTTGGGACAGGTCGAGGCCGCGGACCTCGGCGCCGGTGTGGTCAGAAAGCGGTGTGATCATGGAACCGAGATTGCGCGCCCGTCCCCGCACGTGCAACCTGCGATGGAAACGGGGGCAAATATGTCCGTGACCACCGGGATAGAATTCACCCGCCTGGGCGATGCGTTGGGGATCGCAGTCGAAGGTGTGGACCTGCACCGTCGACCCGACGCAACGCTGGCACGCTCCCTGCGCCAGGCGCTGCTCGACAACCTCGTGCTGTGCATCCGTGGCCAGAGCATTGGGCCGGGCGAATTCCACGCGGCGATCTCCACTTTCGGCACGCCAAGGCTGCGCCCGGAAATTCCCAGCGTGCCTGGCTTTCCCACTGTCACAACGCTTTCCAGCACGGACCGCGACACCGCTGGTGATGGCAAGCGACTGGTCGCCGGCGAGGAATGGCACAGTGACGACACGTTCATGGCGGAGCCCTGTTCGCTGACCTGTCTCTATGGCATCGAGGTTCCGGAGACCGGCGGCGATACCCAGTTCGCCAACATGTACGCCGCTTACGAGGCGTTGCCGGATTCGGAACGCCGCCGGCTCGATACCCTGCGCGTCGTTCACATGATGAAGCCCACCAGCCGCACGACAGGACGCACGCGCACTGTGCCGCCGGAGATCCTGGCGATGCATCCGCCGGTGGTCCACCCACTGGTGCGCACGCATCCGGAAACGGGACGCAAGACGCTATATATCAGCCGCAACCGGATGGAGCGCATCGTCGGCATGGACGTGGCCGAGGGTCACAGGCTGATCGACGACCTGGTGGCGCATGCGACCCGGCCGCAGTTCTGCTACCGCCACAAATGGCGCCAGGGCGACATCGTGATCTGGGATGATCGCTGCACGATGCACAAGGCGAACGGCGACTACCCCGAGGGCGTACGGCGCTTCATGAACCGCATCATCGTCGCGGGCGACGCACCATTCTGACAAGGAGCAGGCCATGGCAAGCGGACCGGAAATCCCTGACTTCACCAAGTTCTTCGCCGAGATGAAGCTGCCGGCGCTGCCGGACATGGAGGCGTTCCTGGCAGCTAACCGCAAGAACATCGAGACGTTCTCCGCCGCCAACCGCGTGGCACTGGAAGGCGCGCAGGCGGTGGCCAAGCGGCAGATGGAGATGGTGCAGACCACCATGTCGGAAATTGCCGATGCGATGAAGGAACTGGCATCGGCCGATGCGCCGCAGGCGAAGGCGGCGAAGCAGGCCGAACTGCTGAAGCAGGCCTACCAGCGGGCGGTGGCGCACATGAAGGAGCTGAGCGACCTGATCCGGCAATCCAACGCCGAGGCGTTGGCGCTGATCAACAAGCGCTTCGAGGAAGCGATGGACGAGGTGAAGACACTGGCATCGAAGACCTGACGGTCAGCCGCGCCAGTTCCTTCAGTATTTTGCCGTATACCTTCCGCCGCCTCTCAATCACTGAGGCGCGCAGCCCTCTGCTTGTGCGGATAGGCCCTATGACGAGTTTCGGCAAGTATTAACGGTCGCGCTGCCAATCTTCCAAAGATCAAACGGCGACGTGGTCGCATTTTCGTGCGGTCTATCTGCCGCTGATATTGCACGACTTCCTTGCCAACCGGCTCGCGTGGATGCAGGGTTCAGGCACGCTGGCGTCGTTCTTCCGCAACGCCACGACGACTCGCTGCGGCCTATCGGCGTCGGAGCCGAAATGGAACGGGCACATAAGTGACCCGCGACGCAGGGAGAATTTGCCATGAATGCAGCCGCCTCCGTGCCGTTGAGCGGACTATCCGAACGGGAACACAGGGCACAGCTTCGTCGTGCGGTGATTGCCAGCACCGTCGGCACCACGATCGAGTGGTATGACTTCCTGCTGTACGGCACGGTCACCGCGCTGGTGTTCGGCAAGCTGTTCTTTCCGAAATCCGATCCCCTCGTTGGCGTGCTGGAAGCGTTCAGTGTGTTCTTCATCGGGTTCGTGGGCCGGCCGATTGGCGCGTTCATCTTTGGCCACTGGGGCGACCGGATCGGGCGCAAGGCGACGCTGATCGTGACGCTGCTGGTGACCGGCGTTGCCACCGTCGCTGTCGGTTGCGTGCCCGGCTACAACAGCATCGGCATCTGGGGCGCCGTGCTGCTCACGGTCATCCGGCTGGTGCAGGGTATCGGCGTCGGCGGCGAATGGGGCGGCTCGGTGCTGCTCGCCATGGAGTGGGCGCAGACCAACAAGAACCGTGGCTTCCTCTCGGCATGGCCGCAGTTCGGTGCGCCGGCGGGGCTGTTCCTGGCGAACTGTGCAGTGCTGTTCTTCAGTTGGTTCTCGGGCGACCAGTTCCTGGTGTGGGGCTGGCGCATCCCGTTCTTCCTGAGCGCGGTGATGGTCGCCGTCGGTCTGTGGATCCGGCTGGGCATCATGGAGACCCCGGTATTCCAGCGCATCCTCGACGAGGAGCGCATCGAGCGCGTGCCGGTGCTGGAGGTGCTGAAGCGCCAGCCGAAGCAGATCATCCTGACGGCGCTGCTGCGCATGCCGGAACAGGCGCCTGGTTACATCGTCGGTGCCTGGATCTTCACCTACGCGACCGGCGTGCTGGGCTATCCGCGCGACTTCGTGCTGCTCGGCGTCATCTCGCAGACGGTGCTGGGTTTCATGTGGGTGGTCTGCGCCGGCTATCTGTCGGACGTCGTCGGCCGCAAGAATATGTACATGATCGGTGCCGTGTTCATGGGCGTGTTCGGCTTCGTCTACATCGCCATGCTGAACAGCGGGGTGCCGTGGATCGTGTTCAGCGCCATTGCCGTCTCGCTGTTGCCGGTGATGACGCAGTACGGGCCGGAGGCGGCGCTGATCGCCGAGAGCTTCACCCCCCGGCTGCGTTACAGCGGCGCGTCCATCGGCTACCAGCTTGCGTCGGTGATTGCCGGTGGGCCTTCGCCGTTCATCGCGACCTGGCTGTTCGCGCACTACGGTTCCGCGTGGCCGATCGCGTTCTACATCCTGCTGTGCGCAATCATCGGCATCATATCGACGGCGCTGCTGACGGATTATACCGGGAAGGAGATTTCGGCGGAGTACGAGACAATATAACGTCGCGTTATCGGAATCATATCGTTTTAGGCGCGGCACTGTAACCAAATCCAAACACTTTCTCCGGCAACATCCGCTGATACAGTTCGGTCAACGGAAATGGCGGACAAAGTTGCTGACTTAGTGCCTCGATCAGGCACTGACACTCTGACGGATCGGCGGCGCCTGGGGCGGGCCGATTACCAGAACCCACATCTGATCGAGCTCCTGCGGGGGCGCGGCGAGGTCCCGCTGCCCCCCGAACCGGAGGAGGACCCGAATATTGCCGAGGCCGAGGCGCATCCGCATGCGCCGATCCGCGGCATCGTCCTGGGCATATTGATTGGCAGCAGCATCTGGATGGCCGGCGGGCTGATTACGTGGTTGGTGCTCTGACCGCAGCTATACCGGCAGCCTGATCCGCGCGCGGAGGCCGCCGAGCGGGCTGTCCTCCAGCAGGATCTCGCCGCCGTGGGCGCGGACGATGTCGCGTGCGATGGTCAGTCCCAGACCGGTTCCACCGGCACTGCCGCTCTCGAACGGGCGGAACACGCTCTCGCGCCGGTCAGGCGGGATGCCGGGCCCGTCGTCATCCACCGTGACGAAGACCATGCGGCCCTGCGGCATGGCGGCGAGCGCAACCCGATGCGCGTGGCGGCGGGCGTTGTCCACCAGGTTGGTGATGGCACGGCGGACCGCATCCACCCGCAGCGGCAGGGTCAGGGTTTCCGGCGCATCCACGTCAACCGCGGCACCCGAGCGGCGGGCGCCGGCGGCGACTTCCTCCAACACCGCGGACAGGTTGACGGGTTCCGCCTGCTCGGTGCCCTCGCCGCGGGCGAAGGCCAGATAGCCCCGGATCATCCGTTCCATTTCCTCGACGTCGGCGGTCATTTCGGCGACGTCCTGGCTGGTGTCCTCGTGCGGGGGCATCATCTCCAACGCGAGGCGCAGGCGGGTGAGCGGCGTGCGAAGGTCGTGAGAGACGCCGGCCAGCATCTCGGTGCGCTGGAGCAGGAAGCGGCGGACACGCTCCTGCATGCGGTTGAAGGCGGCGGCGGCGCGGCGCACCTCGGTGGCACCTTCAGGCCTGATCGGATCGGTGTCGCGACCCATGCCGAACGCCTCGGCTGCGGCGGCGAGGCGGCGGATCGCGCGCACCTGGTTGCGCATGAACAAGGCGGCGATCAGGAACAGCACGCTCGTGGTGCCGACGATCCAGACCAGGAAGATGTAGATGGTGGTCGCGTAGAGGCGCTTGCGAGGGACACCGATGTCGAGCACGCCCTGGGGCAGTTGGGCGCGGACCGTCACGGTGTTCGGGTTCGACGTCCAGTCCATGGTGAAGGGCAGGCGCACCACGTCGCGCAGCGCCGCGGCAAGATCGTCGTCGGCGGGCCCGATGACGTTCTGCCACTTGGTGGAGGCCAGCGTGACGCCCGGCTCCAGGCGCACCGCCAGGTCGAATTGACGGGCGACGGTGCGAAGGATCCATTGCTCGTCCTGCGGGTAACGGTTCATCAGCTCGAGCGTATAGGCGAGCTCGGCCGCGACGCTGCCGGTCAGCCGGCGGGACACGACGTCCAGATGGCTGCCGTAGAACAGCTGAAGGGCGACGGCTTCCAGCAGCATCAGCGGCAGCAGGATCATCAGCAGGCTGCGGCCGAGCAGCGAACGCGGCAGCACCCGCCGGGCGAGACGCCCGATCGTGCGGCTGCCGACGAACTCGATGCGGGCCATAAGTGTCCTGGGTGGTTAGGGGCCGGGTTTTAGCACGTAACCACGGCCGCGCACCGTGTGCAGGAAGCGCGGTTCGCGCGGGTCGGCTTCCACCTTGCGGCGGAGGCGGGTGACCTGGACGTCGATGGCGCGTTCGCTGGCCTCGTCCATGCCGAGCGTGGCTGCGATGTCTTCGCGCGACAGGACCTCGTTGGGCTTGCGAGCGAGGGCGGTGAGCAGGGCGGACTCGCCGCCGGTGAGGCGGACGATGCCTTCCGGGCCGGTCAGCTCGCCGCGCTCGGCGTCGAAGCTGAGGACGCCGAGCTGGACCGGGCCCTGCGGGGCCTCAGGTGTGGGGGCGCGGCGGAGCAGGGCGCGGATGCGCAGGACAAGCTCGCGGGGCTCGAAGGGCTTGCCGAGATAGTCGTCGGCGCCTGCTTCGAAGCCGGCGATGCGGTCTTCCGGGGCGCCTCGGGCGGTGAGGAGCAGAACCGGCACGTCGCTGCCCTGCTGGCGGAGGGATTCAGTCAGGGTCAAGCCGCTCTCACCGGGCATCATGACGTCCAGCACCAGCATATCCGGGTGCATGAAGCGCAGCTTATCGCGCGCCTCGGTGGCTGTTTCGGCGGTCGTGACGCGGAAGCCGGCGCCTGCCAGGTAGCGCTGGAGCAGGCCTCGCAGCCGGGCATCGTCATCGACCACCAGGATGTGGGCGTCCTCAGGCATCAATCCGCCTTCCCGTCATGGGCGTCGATATAGGCACGTGCCGCATCATCCATGATGGCGCGCATGACACAACGGAAGCCAGCCACCGCTTCGGGGCCGGCCTGCCGCCAGGCGGGGCCGAGGCGGGCGCGCTGGCGGTCGAAGAGCTTGCGTTCCAGCGCGCTGCCGGCAGCGGTGAGGGTGAGCAGGCGCTGGCGGCGGTCGGCGCGGCCGGAGGCCTGAGCGACATAGCCCTGGTCGACCAGAGCGGTGAGCACGCGGGCGAGCGACTGCTTGGTGATCCGCAGGATAGCCAGCAGGTCCGAGACGGTGATGCCGGGGTTGCGACCGATGAAGAACAGGGCGCGGTGGTGGGCGCGGCCGAGGCCGAGCTCGGTGAGCGCCACGTCGGCCGCGTTGGTGAAGTCGCGGTACGCGAAGAACAACAGGTCCTGGGCCAGACGCATGTCGGATTCGGTCGGCTGGTCCTTCGATTCGGACATGGCAGGCATTCCTTGGACGGGGCGGCAATTAGGTCAGTATTGTTGACTCGTATGAGCGACTATTTTATGGTCTGGGCGTAGCACGCAATAATATTTCGGAGGATAAGGCCATGGAGTTGGTTCCTTTCGACGATCGCGACGGCTGGATCTGGCTGGACGGTGCCCTGGTACCGTGGCGCGACGCCAGGCTGCATGTTCTGACACATGGGCTGCACTACGCCAGTGCGGTTTTCGAAGGCGAGCGCGCCTATGGCGGACACATTTTCCGGCTGCGGGACCATACCGAGCGGCTGATCGGCTCGGCGCGGATCATGGGATTCGAGCTGCCCTGGGATGCCGAGGCGATCGACGCGGCGTGCGACGCGGTGCTGGCCGCGAACGGATTGTCGGATGGGTATGTGCGGCCGATCGCCTGGCGGGGGAGCGAGGCGCTGGCGGTGTCCTCCCGCGGGACGAAGGTGCACATGGCGATCGCGGCCTGGGAGTGGCCGAGCTATTTCGGCGACCGCCGGATGGAGGGCATCCGGCTGGGGATGGCGGAGTGGAAGCGGCCCAGTCCCGAGACGGCGCCGACGCTGGCGAAGGCGACCGGGCTGTACATGACCGGCACGCTTTCCAAGCAGAAGGCGGAGGCGGAGGGGTATGCCGACGCGCTGATGCTCGACTGGCGGGGACGGGTGGCGGAGGCGACCGGGGCCAACATTTTCCTCGTGATCGATGGTGAGGTGCATACGCCGGTGCCGGAGGGTTTCCTGGACGGGATTACGCGGCGGTCGGTGATGAGCCTCGCGCGGCGGCAGCAGATCAAGGTGGTGGAGCGGCCGATCGAGGCTTGCGAGGTGGAGCGGGCCACGGAGGTGTTCCTGGCGGGGACCGCGGCCGAGGTGACACCGGTGCGCGAGATCGCCGGGCGGGCGTTCACGCCGGGGCGGATCACGGAGACGCTGCTGCGCGGGTACGACGTGCTGGTGCGGCAGGAGCCTGCCGAGGTGGCGAAGGTGGTGGGGGCGTAGGGACGGGACACTCTTACCCGACACCTTCCTGCGTTGTGAGGGGCAGGTAGTAGGCGAGCTGCTCCTCTGTTGGCGGGTTTTGGGCGTCGATTTCGGCCTGCTCGGCGATGGCGGCGTCTTCCTCGGCGGTTGCCTCGGCCCAGGCGGCCTTGTTGGCGTAATCGT
>DATJJM010000344.1:0-36408 GCA_035492535.1 Acetobacteraceae bacterium
TTCACTGGCAGAAGGCTGATCGTGCTTTACCTGACGGTGCTGACGACCTATGCACCCACCGTCGGATGGGGCGTAGCCAAGTGGTAAGGCAGCGGATTTTGATTCCGCCATCCGGAGGTTCGAATCCTCCCGCCCCAGCCACCTGACGCTGGCCGCACCTTCAGCCCAGCGTCCTTGTGCGTTGGCCGTCCGATGCGCTCAGCAGGACGAACGTGGCGCCTTCGCGCTGCATCCAGACGGAGACACGGGCGCATGACTCTCGGCCGGGCAGGCTGATGCCGAGCAGTGCAGAAGGATGCCGTACAGCCGGTCGATTTCGGCAGACTGGGACGCCGACACATCGGGATGGCCAATCGCGTTCAGCTCCTTTTCGTTCGGCTGGATGCGATGGCCGCCGACGATGGACTGGAGCGGCAGCTCGCGCGAGTTGCCGGGCTCGACAGCGATCGCCATCCACACCGCGGCCGCCACGACTGCCCAAGCGAGATGCATGAAGGCACGATCGAGAACTGCGCGCGACATGGCCATCTCCGACAGGACGTGAACGACATCGGTGACAGCAATCTGTACTTGCGAAGCCCTCGGAACGACCCCGCGTTCGCAACAATCCGACCGTATCGGCGTACGTCCCGCCGGAAACGTTCCACTATGGCACGAGCGTTCCCGGCGGGTGCAGTGACCCTGACAACACCAGTATCAGACCTTGGCTGTCGAGGCCTGATAGATCTGCTCGATCGACTTGCCCAGCGCGGCGTTGAACGCCTCGTCTGTCATCGAATGCGTCAGACCCTCCACAAGCGCACGCGAGAAGCTCGCGATCATGCCGTGGTTGGTGGCGAGGCGTTTGCAGGCATCTTCGCGCGTATAGCCACCCGACAGCGCGACGACACGCAAGATGCGCGGATGCTTGATCAGCGGTGCATACAGGTCAGGGACATTGGGGATCGTCAGCTTCAGCATGATCTGCCGGTCGCTCGGCAGCTTGTCCGCGTGCTGCTGGATCTCCTTGAGCAGCAGCCCTTCTGCATCCGCCTTGTCGGGGCTCTTCACGTTAACTTCCGGCTCGAGGATCGGCATCAGCCCGTGCTTGGCGATCTGCGCGCCGACCTCGAACTGCTGCGCCACGATCGCCGCGACGCCGGCCGGCGACGCGTGTTCGATGACCGAGCGCATCTTCGTGCCGTATACGCCCAGCCCAGCCGCGCGGGACAGCAGCGTATCCAGCCCGGGCATCGGCTTCATCAGCCTGACGCCATCGGCTTCTGCCTCAAGCCCCTTGTCCACCTTCACAAACGGAACGACGCCGCGGTCATCCCACAGGAAACTCGGAACCGGCTTGCCGCTTATCTTCCCATCCATCGTGCCTTCGAACAGGATGGCACCGATGACCTTGGTGCCGGTGAAGGCCGGCGACGTCACGATACGCGTGCGCGCCTCATGCATCAGCTTGAACATCTCGGCCTCGCCGCTATAGGCGCTGTCGGGAATGCCGTACTGCCGCAGCGCTCCTGGCGTCGATCCTCCGCTCTGGTCGAGCGCGGCGATGAAGCCGGGCTTGCTGCTCATCTGCGCCGCCATCTTTTCGTTGGCCATCTCACCACCTCCTTGTTCGAGGAACTTACCCTGAAACCACTTGCCACAACCTGTCTAGCACAGCCGAATCACCATGTCCGGACCGGCTGCTAGCGAGCGACCGGCACCCCCATCCGTCCAAGTTGCGCGATCGCAAGCTCGTTACCGGCGCCTGCCGCGTGCTGCAGCCACTTGTTGGCCTCGTCCGGATCGCGCGGCACGCCGTGCCCGTCGGCGTACATCATTCCCAGGTTGAACGCCCCGAGGCTGTTTCCCTGATCGGCTGACAGTCGGAACCAGCGCAATGCCTGCGCATAATCGCGCGGCACCCCATCACCATGTGCATACAGTTCGCCGAGGCCGTTTTGCGCTATCGGATTGGCCTTGTCGGCGGCCCGCCGCAGCAATTCCACCGACCTGGCGTAATCCTTCGGGACCCCGAAGCCGTGCATATACATCAGCCCGAGCCGGGCCTCGGCCGGCACAAAATCCCTGGCAACCGCGCGCTGATACCATTGCGCAGCGGTCGGGGGCTCCTTCGGCACGCCAAGTCCCAGGCGATACAGGTTCCCCAGGATGTACTCCGCCTGGGCATTGTCTTGCTCGGCGGCTCGGCGCAGCCACACAATCTGCTGCGCCCGATCGCGCGGTACGCCGAGGCCGCGTGCGTAGAGCCGCGCCATCGCAAGCTGTGCCGGCGCGAAGTTCTGTTCTGCCGACTTGCGATACCAGGTCAATGCAGTCGCATAGCTGCGCGGCACCGAATAGCCGCGCTCGTGCATCAGGCCGACATAGAACTGCGCATGTGCATGCCCCTGGTCCGCCGCCCTTTGAAACCACCGCAGCGCAGTGACGTAGTCCTTCTGCACGCCAATGCCTTTGGCATAGTTCAACCCCAGATCGATCTGTGCGGCGGGTTGTCCTTGCTCAGCGAGATCGCGCGTCGCTTGCACAATGTGGGTCGATGGCGGTTCCGCCGCGGAAGGCTTCGCTGCCGCGGGCTCGATCGCAGGTTCGACAGCGTCGTCAGCCGCTGAGTCGGTGCGCGAAAAATAGAACTCTCCATCGATGGGAGAACTCGACACCCAGGGTAGCTGGCTGCCCTGCGTGGCCTGCTTCACCGACAGACCGACCTGGTTGAACAGGTGAAAAATATCCAGGCCAGGTTTGCGGATCGCTTCCGATAGCGCCGTTGCGTAGGGGCCATCCGTTCCGGCGCCATCGACCGCGACGTTTCCCGGTTGCGTCGCAAACGAGATCATCGTGCCGTCCGGCGCCTTCATCTGCGCAAGACCGCTTGCGACGCCGCGCGTGCCCAGATTGGCGAATGGATTGTTGCGGCAGGCGTCGAGGATCAGAATGTTGAGCCGCGTGTTTGCGCCGTCCATCTGCTTGAGCACGAGCTCCGCATTGATCATTTGGAAGTCGAGGTCCTGCTGCCGCGTCGGGTTCGCATCCACCGGCACCAGCCAGTTGGTATTTTCCACCTGCATGCCGTGGCCGGCGTAATAGAATAGCGCCACATCGGCGCCCTGGATCTGCTTGCCGAACTCCTGCACGAGCCGATCAAAGCCAGCCTTGTCGAGGTCAAGCTGCGCGCCGCCGCCCACCAGCGTGAAGCCGGACTTCGCCAGTGAGTCGGCAATCAGCTTCGCATCATTGCCGGGATTGGCCAGCCGGCCGAAATGCTGGTAGTCCGCATCGCCGATCACCAGGGCGACACGACGCTCAGCCTGTTCCGCATGCGCGGCTGTCGCGGCCCAGCAGACAGCGATGACAGCCAGCACAAGTCCGCGCATCTGACGTTCCCAGTCGTATCGGGCCCAGTCGTTTCAGGCCCAGTCGTTTCAGGCAAGACCATAGCGAAGCGCGAGCCATAGTTTTTGCCACTTCGGCAGGCTCACGCGTTCGTGAGGATTTGACCAGCCGCTCCTCTCCAGGCGTGACAGGATAGCGGCATAGGTCGCCCCCATCATCCGCGCGGGCTTCATGGCCTTGGGATCGCACTCGCGCATCGCGACCGACGCGGCGCGGAAATGGTCATGCGCCAGTCCGGCCACGCGGGCACAGACACGCGGCAAGCCGGGCGAGCCGAGAGCGTCGATCGGGTCATGCGGGACGCCAGCTTCGTCAAGCCACTCGCGCGGCAGGTAGAGCCGCCCGCGGTCCGCATCTTCCTGAAGATCACGCAGGATATTGGTGAGCTGGAGCGCTCGCCCGAGGGAATAGGCAACACGATCGGCCGCCGGTGACGCATCGCCGAACGCGCGCACCGATAACCGCCCCACTGCGGCGGCAACGCGATCGCAGTACAGGTCGAGCGTCGCGAGATCGGGCGCCGCGATGACGGTTTCGCAGTCCATCTGCATGCCATCGATGACGGCGATGAAGTCCTCTTCCCGCAATTTGAAGCGTTCGACCGCGGCGACCAGGATCCGCGTCACCGGACCATCCGACTTCCCGCGGTACAGGCCGGCAACCCGCTCGCGCCATGCCGCAAGCTGCGGCACTTTGTTGGAGAACTCGCCGGGTTCGTCGGCGACGTCGTCAACCATGCGGCAGAAGGCATAGATGGCGTACATCGCGTGGCGCCGATCGGGCGGCAGCACGTGCATGCCACGATAGAACGAGGTGCCCGCGGAGCGGACGAACGTCTCAACCTCGTCCAGATCGGCCTGGGCAGCACCGAGAGGTGTCACGGCAACCACCGCAGCGCGCCAAGCAGACTGCCGGCCGCATCGCCCTTGGTCAGCTTTATCCGCCGAGCCACCGGATCGCCGCGCCGCAGCCGCCGGGTGAGGCGATGCGCGAGCCCTACAATGACCGCCGTCTCCAACCGCAATCGACGACTCCGTGTCAGGCGCGGCAGGTCAACGGCGTTGGCGTTCAGTGTATCCACATGATCCAGCAGCATATCGAAGATGCGCCTCAGCCCTGCCGATGCCTCGGAAGCACGCAGGTCCGTCACGTCGGCGGCAGGCAGATAGCAGCGATCCAGTGCGGCAAGATCCTTCACGCAATCCTGCAAGTGGTTCAGCACCTGGAGTGACGTGCACAGAGCATCGGACGGCACATAGGTGGCACGATCCTCGCCGTGCAGGTCCAGCACATGGCGCCCGACCGGCATCGCCGAATAGCGGCAATAGTCGTACAGCTCGCCCCAATCTGCATAGCGCAGCTTGGTCGCATCGCGCCGGAACGCGATCAGCAGATCGAGCGAATGACGCGCCGTGACACCGGTTTCCGCCAGACTGGCGCGTAGCTTCAGCGCACTCGGCGAGCCTGCGTCGCGCTTGCCAAGCAGCACGTCCTCCATCGCATCGAGTCGCGCGATCTTCTGCTCCGCCGCAAGCTCCGACGAATCAGCGATGTCGTCGGCATTGCGAGCGAAAGCGTAGAAGGCATGAACATGATCGCGCAGGTCGCGACGGATCAGCAGCGAGCCGACAGGAAAATTCTCGTCGCCGCGATCCTTGCCGGACCACGCCTCGACGGTCGCCGCGTCGCTCATGCGTAGGCGCGTCCTTTCCAGGCAACACCGCGCCCGACGTGATGGTTCACTGCCGAGCCGATCGTCGCCGCCATATAGAACGCGGCAACCAATGGCAGCCCCGGCGCCCACAGCATCGAACGGCCATAGCGATGCAAGGTGGGCCGGTAGCAGGCCGCCATCACACCCCAGGCGGCCCAGCCACTCCACCGCGCCAGGCCCGGCACAAACAGCGCCGCCAGGGGAGGGAGCAGAAACGTCAGTGCCATCCCGAGCGTGGTTCCCAGCAGCAGCAACGGCGAAAAGCGCAACTGCACATAGGCCGTGCGCGAAACCATGCGCCAGATGTCGCCCGCTGTCGGATATTCGCGGATGGAGTGCGCCAGGCTCGTGTGGCCGAGCCAGATACGCCCGCCACGCTTCACCGCTGCGGCAAGCGCCACATCGTCGATGAGGGCCCCCCGAATGGCCTGGATACCCCCAATACGATCGAGAGCCCGCCGGCGGATCAGAACCGTGCCGCCCGCCGCTGCGGCGGTGGCAGAGAGCGGATCGTTGACTTTGGCAAATGGGTAAAGCAGCTGGAAGAAGAAGACGAATGCCGGCACCAGCGCATGTTCCGCGTGCGAGTTGCATGCCAAGGCGACCATTTCGGACACCATATCGAGGCGGTTGCGCTCAGCCTGTGCCACCAGCGTGCTGAGATGGCGCTGATCGTGGATGATATCGGCGTCGGTCAGCAAGACCAGCTCGGTATCCGCCTCCTCAAGACCTTGTGCCACCGCCCATAGCTTGCCGCTCCATCCGGCCGGCCGCGGTTTTGCGTCCACCACCATCAGGCGAGAGTCGCCGAACCCACGTGCAATGGCCCCGGTGCCGTCGCGGCTGCCGTCATCCACCAGGATCACGCGGAACGCGCCGTGATAATCCTGCGCCAAGAGCGATTGCAGCGCCTGTGCGATGGAAGGAGCCTCGTCACGTGCGGGAACAATGATCGTAACCGGCGTCACAGCTGTGCGCCGCACGGGCGCCAATTCAGGCTCCGAGTGCCAGAACCGCCCGTGGCCCAGCAGCAGATAAAGCCAGATAGCGAGGGACAGGACCGCGAGCGTTGTCACTTCAGCATGCCATTGGCGCGGAACCACGCCACGGCATCCTCAATCGCCAATCGCACGGGTCGCGGACTGTAACCAAGCTCGTTCATCGCCTTGGCTGAGGAATAGAACATCTTGTGCCGCGCCATCTTGATGTGATCGCGCGTCATCATCGGCGCAATGCCGGTCAGTCGCGCTAGCCCCTCCATGAACAAGGCAGCAGGCCAGACTACCGCTTCCGGCAACTCGATGCTTGGAGGTTTCCGCCCAACCACGTTCGCGACCAGCGCCAGGATGTCCTTCAACAGCAGGTTCTCTCCACCCAGCACGTAGCGTTCGCCGATGCGTCCGCGTTCCAGCGCCAGCACATGGCCCTCCGCGACATCGTCCACATGCACGATGTTCAGCCCGGTATCGATATACGCGGGAACCCGCCCGGCGGCGGCGTCGCGGATCATCTTGCCAGTCGGCGTCGGCTTGATATCGCGCGGACCGACCGGCGCAGCAGGGTTCACCACCACCACCGGCAGCGTCTCCTGGCGCACCAGATCCAGGACCGTCCGTTCCGCCACGTACTTGGACCGCTTGTAGGTTCCGATGAAATCCGCCTCGTTGGTCGGTGTGTTCTCGTCGGCCAGTTCGCCCTGCGCCGCCCATCCCAGTGCCGCGACCGAACTGCAGTACACGATCCGTTCTACGCCTGCCTTCTGGGCTGCCCGCATCATGGCCAGCGTGCCGTCGACGTTGGCGCGCAGCATCGCGTCCGGATCAGGAACCCAGAACCGATAGTCAGCGGCCACATGGAACACGTACCGGCAACCGTCCACGGCCCTTGCCAGCGAGGCCGTGTCCGTCAGGTCGCCCAGCGCGAGTTCTGCCTCTACTCCGACGAGGTTTCGCCGATCGCTCGTCGGCCGGACCAGCAGGCGCAGCTTGTGGCCTCGAGCGGCCAGCACGCGCGCCACGGCCGAGCCGACAAAGCCCGTCGCCCCGGTCAGCAGTGTCGGTCGGTTCGTCACGGCGCGTGTATAGCCTGCCGCACCTGAATCGGTGTAGAGCCGGTCCCCACGTGAAAAAACTCCCTATTGCCCTCGCGCTGGCCGGCCTCCTGCTCGGCACGGTCCTGATCGGCTGGTTCGGCGCGGGCCGCGTCCTCGACGGCGTGCGCCGTGTCGGCTGGGGCGACTTCGCCATCATCGTCGGCTGGCAGCTGGTGCTGTTCGCCATCCTGGGCCTTGCCTGGGAGGCAATCGTGCCTGGCCGCCATCTCCAGCGGCTGTTCGTGCTGATCTGGGGCCGAATGGTGCGGGACGCCTCGGCCAACTGCCTGCCTTTCTCGCAAGTCGGCGGGTTCGTGTTCGGCGCCCGCGCCGTGACGCTGCACGGTATCTCCTGGCCCCTGGCCATTGCCTCCACCGTCGTGGATGTGACAGCGGAATTTTTGGCCGAAGTGGCCTTCACCGCGATCGGTCTTGGGATCCTGCTTGCGCGCGCCCCGAACTCACGGTTGGCCGTGCCCGTCGAAGTCGGCCTCGGCTTGGCCGTGATAGCCGCGGCTGCGCTGATCTGGCTGCAGCATGGCGCGACGCCGCTGTTCGCCAAGATGGGCGGGCGTATCGCAGGGCGGTGGTTCGAGAATACCAACGATCGGCTTGGCGCGCTGCAGGCGGAACTGGCAGCGATTTATGGCCGCACGACCCGCCTCGCGCTCGGGTTCTTCGTGCACCTGATCGGTTGGATAGGAACCGGTGTGGCTGGTTGGATCACCTACCGGGCGCTCGGCGTGCCGATCGACTTCGACGACGCGCTGGCGATCGAGGCACTGCTGAGCGCAGTCTCAGCGGTGGCGTTCCTGGTTCCGGTAAATGCCGGTGTCCAAGAGGCGGGCTATGCCGGTCTCGGCGCGATTTTCGGTGTGCCGCCTGAATTGTCGCTGGGCGTGTCGCTGGTGCGCCGTGCACGCGATCTGGTGGTCGGCGTTCCCATCCTGCTGCTATGGCAATTGTTCGAGGCGCGCCGGCTCCGTGTGTCGGAACGCGTGGTTGTCCGGCGGTAACGTCCGAGGGCTTTCCAGGTAGCATTGCATCGCGAAATGCTCAGATGGAGGCAACAACGCAGGCGATACCGCCCCCCACGCCACCGCGCTCAGTCGGCACCGACCTTCTCCTTCTCCGCCGCTTGCTCCGTGCGAAGGACAGGATGGATGCCGCTTCACATGAAGCGTGGCCGGTTCGGCGCCTTGCCGAGGTCTGTGGGGTATCGGAGGCTCACTTCGCGCGGTCGTTTCGCGATGCTTTTGGCATGCCGCCGCACCGCTATCTCCTTACTCGTCGCGTAGAGCGTGCCGCGGCACTCCTGCGCGACACTTCCTTCTCGATACTGGATATCGCTCTCCAAACCGGCTGGACCAGCCTTGGCACGTTTGGTCGCACCTTTCGAGACGTCACCGGAGAAAGTCCGAGCCAGTTGCGTCAAAGAACGCGCGCCGCTGCAGCCGCTTTGGATCTCGTTCCGCACTGTTTCGTGAGCGCCGCACATCGGCCCGATCTCAAGATGGCAGTTTCGGAGAAGCGGCGAATGACGCAGCTCAATAAGATCGGCCTCACAGAAGGGGAGGTCCTATGAGCCAGGTTGTCCAAGTCGTCGGCCTATACGTTCGCGATCAGGATGAGGCACTGCGGTTCTACGTCGAGAAGCTGGGGTATGAAGTTCACACCGACGCTCGGAACGGGGATTATCGATGGTTGACCATTCACCACCCTGATCAGCCGGGATTTCAGCTTGGCCTGTTTCGGCCTCAATCCCCGATGGTCGATGCACGAACCGCCCAGGCGCTCGAGGAAGCTGTTGCGAAGGGCGCGATGCCGCCGCTTGTCCTGGTCGTGTCGGACTGTCGGGCCGCCTATCACTCCATGGCCAGAAAGGGTGTGGAATTCACTCAGCCGCCGGTCGAGCGATACGGGGCGATCGATGCCAGCTTTCGCGATCCTTCCGGGAACGGATGGAAGATGGTCCAGGCTCGCGAGGGCTAGGCGAGCCTCGGTCTGCAGGCGGTCCCTCACGTCGGCGCGCACCGGCCACCTTGACGTTCAACGTTCCGGGGGATTGTGCGGAGATGCGCAAGCCAAACGCGGAGGACCTGTCATGTTCACAGCCAATGACTTGCTGGCCTATCTGCGCCGCACCAGGTACGCGACTGTTTCAAGCATAGGTGCGGACGGCGCCCCGCAATCAGCGCTCGTTGGCATTGGTGTGACGAACGATCTCAGGATTGTGTTCGATACGACGTCCGACAGCCGAAAACACGCTAACCTCACGCGCGATGCTCGCGCTTCGGTGGTTGTTGCAGGGCCAGGAGAGCAGACTTTGCAATATGAGGGGCTCGCCGCGCCGATCACGGTGACCGATCCACGTGATGAGGCGATCCGAGAGGCTTACTATCTGACCTGGCCCGCGGGGCGGCAGCGTTTGGCGTGGCCGAATCTGAGCTATTGGTGCATTCGTCCCCACTGGGCGCGCTTCACAGACTATGACCGTGGGCCGCTGATTGCGCACTTCCTGTCTGGCGACTTTTCGTTGGCGACCTGAGCTCGCGCACGAGCCCGGTGTTTTCCCTCGGCTTGCGCATGAACCACCAAAATATTTGCCTTCCTATCGAACCGGCCGCCCCTCGATCGGATATTGCGGATCGTTATAGCCGGGCGTTGAGGGGTGCCCCGGCGACACCAGCCTGTCGACCAGCGCTTCATCTTCGGCATCCAGGCGGCACTCGAGTGCCGCCACGTAATCGTCCCATTGCTCAAGCGTGCGCGGGCCGCCGATCGCCGCGGTGACGAAGCGGTTCCGCAGCACCCAGGCAAAGGCGAGGTGCGCCGCGCTCATGCCGCGGCGCTGCGCGTGGCGGGCGATCTCCTGTGCCGCATTCAGGCTCTCTGGCCGCCATTCCGATTCCATCATGCGGCGATCGCGCCGTCCGGCCCTGCTCTCGGCCGGTGGTGCGGCGTCCGCGGCGTATTTCCCGGTCAGCACCCCTCTTGCCAGCGGACTATAGGGTACCACTCCAAGCCCGAAATAACCGCAGGCGGGCAAATGCTCGACCTCCACTTCGCGGTTCAGCATGTTGTACAGCGGCTGGCTGGCGATGGGCCGATCGATGCCAGCCAGGTCGCAGAGGCGGCAGATTTCGCCGACGCGCCATGACCGATAGTTGGATACGCCGAAATACCGGATCTTCCCCGCGCGGATCAGGTCGGCCAGCGCATGCACGGTTTCGCTGAGCGGAGTCCGGTGATCCTCTTTGTGAAGGTACAGCACATCGATCGTATCCACGCCGAGCCGGCGCAGGCTGGCCTCGACCGCATCGAACACATGCCGGCGCGACACGCCCCGGGCATTCGGTCCCTCACCGGTCGGGTTGGCACATTTGGTCGCCAGCACCCACCAGGACCGATGCTCGCGGATGGCGCGGCCCACGATCTCCTCGGATCGGCCAGAATTGTAGCCGTCGGCGGTGTCGATGAAGTTTACGCCCTGATCGCGCGCCCGCGCCGCAATGCGTGCGGCCGTCGGTTCCTCGGTGGCGCCACCGAACATCATCGTGCCGAGGCAGAGCGGCGATACGCGCAGTCCGCTCTGTCCCAGGGTCCGATAATCCATCGTTCCGCCTCCTGCGCTGGTTGACCTCGCAGCCTACAATGGCTGGATGACGAATCGCAGCCCGGCCAGTCTTGGCGCACTGTTCCTGAGCTTTCTGATCATCGGTTGCACCAGCATCGGCGGTGGCCTGACCGCATGGATCAGGCGCGAACTGGTGGAGCGGCGGCGCTGGATCGACGATCAGCAGTTCCTGGCGAATTACGGTTTGAGCCAGATCGTTCCCGGCGCGACCAACGTAAATCTTGCGGTGCTCATCGGCGCCCAACTTCGCGGTGGCATCGGCGCGTGTGTGGCATTCACCGGCCTGATGCTGGTACCGCTGTCCATCCTGCTCTTGCTGGGCGGGTTCTATTTCGCGGCTCACAGCGTCCCCGGCACGAACTGGATCAATACCGCACTGGCCGGCGCCGGCGCAGCCGCTATCGGCTTCAACGTGGCGACCGGCATCCGCCTGGGCCGGACGAACGTGAGACGCACGGGACCGATCCTGATTGCGGCAGCGATCATCATTGGCATCGGTGTCCTGCGCATTCCGCTTCTGGAGGTCCTGCTGGTGATCCTGCCCACCAGTCTCGGGCTGACCCTGTTCGAGCGAAGCCGATGAGCGGCACACTGCTCCAGATCGCGGCCGTGTTCACCGTGTTGTCGTTCCTCGCGTTTGGTGGCGGCGCCGCGGTATTGCCGGACATGCAGCACCAGGCTGTTGACGTGCATCATTGGGTGACGCCGCGCGAGTTCCTCGACATGTTCGCGCTGTCACGCACTGTCCCGCCCGGATCGTTGATCGTCGTATTGGTTGGCCAGAAGGCAGCAGGCGTGGCCGGCGGCCTTGCCGCCTTCCTCGCCATGTTCGGACCATCCTCGGTGCTGGCGTTTGCCGTGGCAAAGGTCTGGCATCGCGCCGGCCGCGCGGTCTGGCGCGAGGTCGTCGAGCAGGCACTGGCACCCGTCTCGGTGGGCCTTACCATCGCAAGCGGCATCGCCCTTGCGCGCAGCACCGAGCACGACTGGATAGCCTATGCCGTTACCGCCGGCACAACGGTGCTGCTGACATTCACCCGGCTGCATCCGCTGGCGGTCATGGGAGCAGGCGCCGTATTGGTGACGCTCGCCGGTGGCTAAGGCGACGCCCGAGTCACTTCGTTTTCTGCCTGCGGCCTGCTAAGCGTTGGCCTCCCGATTTGATCCAAGGCCCCCCATGGCTCTTCGCGTCGGCATCGGCATAGTCACCTACAACCGGAAGACTGTCTTGGCGGAAACGCTGGCGCGCGTCCGCGCTCACACGAAACTCCAGTCGCTGCTGGTGGTGGCTGATGACGGTTCGGATGACGGCACACCGGACTTCGTGCGTTCGCAGGGCATCACGGTGGTGACAGGTCGCAACAAGGGTGTCGCCTGGAACAAGAACCGTGCCTTGTTCCTGTTGGCGGAGATCGGTCATTGCGACGTGGTCGTCCTGCTGGAGGACGACACCTATCCAACCTTGGACGGATGGGAGCAGGATTGGGTGCTCGCCTCGCAACGCTGGGGCCACGCGAATTTCGCTGGCGACTGGTTCAGCGACAGCTTCGTGCGCGGCACGGGTACCGTTGACGACCCCATCTTCAGCAGGAACGTCAGCGCGCAGTGCAGCGGATTCTCGCGGACTGCTTTGTTGTATGGCGGTTATATGGACTCGCGCTTCTGGGGATTCGGCCAGGAGCATGTGGAACACACGCGCCGCCTCGTCCGCGTCGGCTACGGCGGCACACATGAGGACATCGATGGCGAAGTGGTGCCGCTTTATAAGCTGCTGAAGGCCCCCATTCAGGTAACCCGTCCGCCATCCTACGGTACTTCGGTCGAAAACGAGCAAAGCTGGCTGCTGTGCCGCCAGTTGATTTTCGATCAGACCCCTCGGATGCCCTGGCGCGACGACGCCGAACTGGCGCAGTTCCGGACAGAGATACAGAACGCGTTGGGCGGGACGGGTGCGTGATTCAGCTTCGCAGCAGTGCACGCAATCTCGGAACGAAGCGCAATATGTGAGTATCGTCCACGGTGGCCTGTGCCGCCACGTCGGAAAACATCTGTTGCGGGTAAGGTTGCAGTGAATCGCCCCGCCCGCGGCAACGTTTCAGCTCCCAGTCCTCGTGGGACTTGGTGAAGTAATGATGCACAGCCATCACGTCGTGGCATTCGACTGGCTGGATGGCGTAAGGCAGCAACTCCTCGCCGCGCGTGTTGCAGGCAGGGCCGCTGCACTCGGCAGCATGGGGCGTGTAGTCGATCCCAAGGAGCTTCTCTGTCCGCACCAGTGACTTGATGTGCAGGTTGGTTTCGGCGGCATCCGGCATGCGTTGGGTATAGTTTTCGACAATCAGTCCTGGCGGCCGGCGGTCATGGCCCGATGGTCCGAACACCAGCCATTGCAACATGATCTGTGCGAAAGGCTCATACATTCGGCGCATCAGGATCTCATGGATCGACCCGCCGGTGCGCGGCACGATGAACTCATCGATGTCGATGAAGCCAATCCAGGTCACGCGGTCGGCATGATTGACACGGAAATGGTTATAGGCCGAGAGCTGTCCGGGCCGATCGGCCCATTCGGTGATCGTGACATTCCGGCTGAAGTCAGAACGCCGGATCAGCTCGCTGCCGCCATCGCTGCTGCCGTTGTCGTAGAGGAAGAACAGATCGACGCCGATCATTTTGTGGAAGGCCAGCCATTCCAGCAGATCGCGGGCCTCGTCCTTGAAGATCGCACAGATGCCGATCTTGTCTATCAAGGCTCCCCAACGCCTCCATGGTGAAGCGGCCTGTCGCCCCGCTACCTTGACACTCGCGGTCATCTGCGGGAAGCGCAGTTCTGTTGAGAGCGTACTGATGCAGGGACATGCCGCCGGATCCCAACAAGCCAGCAGCGTCACCCTTTGCTGAGATCGGCGATGCGCTGACCGGTTTTTTTGATCCGGACTGGTATCTCTCGCGCTATCCGGACGTTGCAGGCTCGGGCATCGACCCGATGACCCATTTCGTGACCTGCGGCGCGGCCGAGGGGCGTGATCCCAACGCCTTCTTCGACGGCGCTTGGTACGCGATGCATTATCCCGACATCGGCAGCTCCGGCTATGTGCCGCTGCTGCACTACCTGCAAGTCGGCGCAAGCGAACTGCGTAACCCGCATCCGCGGTTCGACGCAGCCTACTACGCGGACGAGCATCCCGAGGCAGCCGGAAACCCGCTCCTGTATCACATGCTGTCCGGTGCATCGCGGGGCTGGCTGACCGAGAAACCGGTCGACATCAGCGACTACCTGCCGAGCGGTGCCGCTTCACCCGTGCCGCCACGTGGCCTCGTCGTGGATATCGTCATCCCGGTTTATCGCGGCCTCGAGCAGACGCAGCGCTGCCTGCTGTCGGTGTTTGCCGATCGGGAGCGGCCGGCGGGTCGCGTGATCGTCGTGGATGACCAGTCGCCGGAGCCGCGGCTTTCGCAGTGGCTCGACCGGCTGGCCGCCGGCGGGCGCATCCTGCTGGTCCGCAACCGGCGCAATCAGGGCTTTGTCACTTCGGTGAACATCGGCATCAAGGCAGCGGGCACGCATGACGTGGTGCTGCTGAACAGTGACACCGAAGTGCCCCAGGGCTGGCTGACACGCCTCGCCGGTCACGCCTATGCAACGCCTCGCGTCGCATCCGTCTCGCCATTCTCTAATCGTGCGACCATTTGCGGCTATCCGAGCATCGACAGCAGCCCGATGGCGTTCGGCCTTGGCGTAACGGAGATCGACAGCGCCTGCCGCTTCGTGAACGGCGGCCGCAGCGTCGTGCTGCCGACCACTGTCGGGTTCTGCATGTATATACGACGCGCCGCGTTGGCAGATGTCGGCCTGTTCGACGTCCAGGCCTTTGGCAAAGGCTACGGCGAGGAGAATGATTTCTGCCTGCGTGCAAGCGAGCGAGGGTGGCGGCATCTGCTGGCCTGCGACACCTTCGTTTATCACGAGGGCTCGGTCAGTTTTGGCGCCGATGCCTCGGCTGCCGCACGGCAGGGCATGGTGGCGCTGCGTGCGCGTTATCCGCAGTATGAACGTCTGGTCGCGCAGCATGTGAAACTGGATGCGGCAGGCCCATTTCGCTTCGCCCTGACCACAGAGCTGTTCCGGCGATCCAACCTGCCGACCGTCCTGATGGTGACGCACGACCTGGGGGGTGGCGTGCGGCGGCACATCCTCGATCTGGTGCAGAAGCTTGCCGGCAAGATCAACTGCCTGCTGCTCGAGTCCACGACGCGTGGTTCTGCCGTATCGGTACCGGCGTTGCCGGGGCATCCAGACCTCGCGCTGCCAGCCTATCGCATGGATGATCTGATCCTGGTTCTGCAATCGGCGAAGGTGACGCGCCTGCATATCCACCATCTGATGAGCATGGACATCGACGTGCGCAGCCTGCTGCACCGTCTTGGTGTGCCATTCGATGTCACGGTTCACGACTATTTCGCGATCTGCCCACAGGTGAACCTGTTGCCGTGGCTGCAAGGGGCCTATTGCGGCGAACCCGACATTGGCGGCTGCAATGCCTGTATCGCCGATCGCCCCAGCTATGGCGCACGCGACATTGTCTCGTGGCGGCGCGCCAATGCCTGGCAATTCCTCCAAGCCGAGCGAGTCATCTGCCCGAGTGAGGATGTGCGCAGGCGTCTGGCACGCTACGGTCTTGATCAGCGTGCGGTGGTTGTGCCGCATGAGCCGGTTGCGCCGGGAACCTGGCCGATGTCGCCCCAGCCGATTGGCAAGAGCGAGGCACTGCGCGTTGTCGTCATCGGAGTATTGGCGCACCAGAAGGGCGCGCTGGCGGTGATCAATGTCGCGATGACTGCTGATCCGGCCGACGTGTCGATTCGACTGATCGGTTACGCCGAACGGGCCTTGCTTCCTGCAATGCCGCAGACCATTGAGATGACAGAGGAATACCATGAAGCGGATCTGCCGAAACTGCTTGCCGAGCAGAAACCGCACGTTGTCTGGTTCCCTGCCCAGTGGCCGGAAACCTACAGCTACACGCTGACAGCTGCGATCAACGCCGGTCTGCCAATTGTCGCGACGCGGATTGGCGCTTTCCCCGAACGCCTGGAGGGAAGGCCTCTGACGTGGCTGGCTGATCCCGAAGCCTCGGCCGAGCAGTGGATTGGGATCTTCGCTGACGCCCGACGCGAACTGACGCGCCGGAAGAAAGATGCCGGCACCACACTGCGGCCGGCTGTGCCGGATTATTATCGCGAAGATTATCTGCACATGCCGGCGGTGCGCCACGCCAAGACGCTGATTGATCTGCGGCGCAACGGACGTCTCAGTATCGTTGTCATACCCGAGCGCTTCGACAACGGCACTCCGACACCATGTGGTTATATCAGGCTGCTTCAGCCGCTCGATCATCCCGCGATCGCGAGGGACTTCGACATCGTGCTGGCTGATGCCGAGGATGCCTTGCGCTATCGTGCCGACATTTTCGCTACCCAACGCTACGCGGTGCCGGAGCTGGGGTCTGCGAATGATCTGATCCGTCATTGTCGCGATCACGCAATCACTCTGCTGTACGACCTGGACGATGACTTGCTGCACATCCCGCGCGATCATCCTGACGCCAAGGAACTGCGGCCGCGCGCGAAACTGGTATCGCGTATGGTGCGGGGGGCGTCCTCGGTCTGGGTCTCGACGCGCGCTCTCGCAGATACGTTGACCAGTGTGCGGAATGATCTCCGCGTGGTGCCGAACGGTCTGGATGAGCGCCTTTGGTGCGCTTCGTCACCACCTTCGCCACGGCGCCAGGGACCGTTACGCGTGCTGTTCATGGGGACGGCGACGCATGATGCCGACCTCGCCCTGGTGGAAGGTGCGCTCTCGCGTATCCACGCAGTCTTCAACGAGCACGTCTCCATCGACCTGCTCGGCGTCAGCCGTCGCGGCGAGCTGCCACCATGGGCAAACCGTGTCCCGATGTCGGTGCACGCGGCGACCTGCTATCCGGCGTTCGTCAACTGGTTGACCCAGCAGCATTTCGACATCGGTATCGCGCCCCTGGCGGACACGCCGTTCAATCGCTGCAAATCCGCTATCAAGGCACTGGACTACGCAGCGCTGGGTTTGCCGGTGCTGGCATCCGATCGTGCGGTCTATCGCAGCAGCCTGGCTGACGGCATCGGCGGCGTGCTGCTGCCGGACGATCCCGGCGCGTGGTTCGTCGCGCTGTCCACTCTGCTACGCGATGGCGCGGCTCGTCGGCGCCTTGGAGATGCGGCGAAGGAAGCCTTCGCGGCGGGAACGCTGGCGGCACAGGCATCCGAACGCCGTTCGGCATGGCTCGCACTGGCGAGTGCGGTCTTGGCCGCGAGGCATGAAGCCGCTGCGGTCGGATAGTTCGGCCCGTTCACAATACGGTTCCCGAGTGCAACCGCGATGGAGTTCACTGGTTCTGCAAAGCGACTGCCTGACTGCGCCCTCCTCGCGGCGCGGTGAGTCTCGCCCCGCTTCACAGGGAGAAACCCATGTTAACGGTCCGCAATCTTGGTTTGTTGCTGGCATTATCGAGCGTCGCCGTGCTGCCGGCTTGTTCCTGGTTCGGTGGCGACAGTGGGAGCCGCAAGACGAGCAGCGCGTCGAGTTCCAACTACGCCCCGCCTCCGCCCTCGCCGCAGCAGGCCGAAGCACAGCAGGCGGTCACACCTGACACCATTCGTCAGGTGCAGCAGGCTTTGCTGCAGCAGAACATGTACCGCGGGCAGGTTGATGGCGTCTGGGGGCCGCAGACCCAGTCTGCGGTGCGTCAGTACCAGCAGAAGAACAACCTGAATGCCAGCGGCCAGCTCGATCAGCAGACGCTGGGGTCGCTCAATGTCGGCGGTGGCCAGAACTACGGCAACAATAACGGCCAGCCCCCGAGCAACCAGGCGTCCGGCAACGCGCAGCCTCAGCCAAGCCAGCAGAACGCTCAAACCGCTCACCAGGGTGGCGGTACTGTCACTCGCTGAGTCGTGATCTATCCCCCGCTCGCGGCGGGGGAGCCTATCACTATGCGTTGCCAGCCACGTGCCGCATGACAGACAGCGCCTCTTCCACCTGCGCCGCGGTCACGTCCAGATGGAGGCAGGCGCGCGCTCGATATCGACCGGATGTGGATACAAGGACGCCTTCCTTGCGGAGTTCTCCAGCGAAGGCGTCCGCGGTCATGCCGGTGCCTTCGGTATCGAAGAACACCAGATTGGTCTCCGGCATCTCCACACCAATGCCCGGGATCTGTGCCATGCCGCGCGCCAGCGACTTCGCGTTGGTATGATCCTCGGCCAGCCGATCGATGTTGTGCTCGATCGCGTAGAGGCACGCGGCGGCACAGATGCCCCCCTGCCGCATCGACCCACCGAGCCGCTGCTTCCAGCGCCACGCCTGCCCGATGAACTCGCGCGACCCTGCCAAGACAGCGCCCAGAGGCGCCGCAAGACCCTTGGTGAAATCCAGCCACACTGAGTCGCAGCCCTTCGTCATGTCGGTCGCTGGCACGCTGAGTGCCACCGCGGCATTCATCAGCCGCGCCCCATCCATGTGCGTTGCCAGGCCATGCGCGTGCGCCGCATCGGTGACGGCCTGCAGCGCATCGACACTCCAGCACGAGCCGCCGCCACGGTTGGCGGTCTGCTCCACCTCGACGAGGCGCTGCGTCGGCGCATAGCGCGAGATTGGCCGGATCGCCGCTTCCAGCGTTTCCGCCGTGAACTGCCCTCGCTCGCCCTTCAGCCCGGTGATCAATGCCCCTGCGATTGCCGCGGGAGCGCCGCCCTCACTGGAGAGGATATGCGAGGACTCATGCGCCAGGATCTCGTCACCCGGACGGCAGTGCGTGGCGATCGCCACCTGGTTGCACATCGTGCCGGAGGGCAGGAACACCGCCGCTTCCTTCCCCAGCAGCGCCGCACTCCGATCGCACAGCGCCCAGATGGATGGGTCGGAGCCCATCTGCTCGTCGCCGACCTCTGCCTCCATCATCGCTTCCTTCATGGCGCGCGATGGCTTGGTCTGTGTGTCCGAGGACAGGTTCACGCGGATCGGAATTGAGAAATCGAACCGCTTTGGCTCATACGACATGTCGGGTCCTCAACTGATCTTGCGCAGCTTCCGCAGGCAGCGAACGTTTTCCGGGATCGGCTCATCGGCGAAGTATTGCGGCCACAGCGTGCGCGACACCTCGCCGATGTAGATGTCGCCGTGGGAGTCAACGCACAGTCCGTGTGGCCCGATGTAATCGGTCGGACCGGTACCGGGATGTCGCCCGCCGATGCGGGCCAGCAGGTTGCCCTTGTTGTCGATGATCGAAAGCCGCGGCCCCAGGTTGGGATAGTTGCGATTGGTACGAGTCGCCGGTCCGAGTTCGCCCACGTAGCAGATCGGGCACGAGCAATACGGCATGAAGATGCCGCACGGGCGATGCAGGTTGTTGAACTGCGTCTCGTACTTGCCGTTGCCGTCGAACACCTGGATGCGGTGGTTCTCCCGATCCGCGACATAGACCCAGCCGTCCGGATCGCAGGAGATATTGTGCACGAGATTGAATTGCCCCGGCTCGGTACCCGATTCACCCCACGACATCAGAAAACGGCCATCCGGCGCGTACTTGTGCACGCGCGCGTTGCCATATCCGTCCGAGACATAGATATCGCCCTTCGGCGACAACGCCGTGTGCGTGCAGCGATGGAACGGTTCGCCGCCCATGAACGTTGACGGCTTGCCGGGCGTCCCCAGGGTCAGCAGCACCTTGCCATCCAGCGTGCACTGCCGCACCGAGTGATCGCCGTCATCGGTCAGGAACACCGTGCCATCCGGCGCCATGTGCAGGCCATGCGCGCGAGGAAACAACCCTTCGCCCCAGGCGCGCAGGAAGTTGCCCTCGCGGTCGAACACCATCATCGGATGCTCGCCGCGATTGAACACATACACATTGTCCTGCGCATCGACACCGACCGCGCCGACCTCACGCAGTGACCACCCTGGAGGCACTTTCGCCCAATTGTCGATCTGCTCGTAGCGGTAGTCGCCGCTGCCAACGATGATGGCCATGTCGCTTCCTCGGTTGTTATGTCGGCCGTTCAAGCACCGGATACTTGACGCCGAGTTGGTCCAGGTACGTGTCGTACTTGTCCGCATCATAGTAGAACGGTTCCATCAGGGGGCGGAACCGCGCCATCGAATCGCGGTTAAGATCGAGCGGCGGCTTGTCGTCCTTGCCGAGGAACGGCTCGTATGTCGTGTCCTTGGTCTGCACCTCGGTAAAGTAGCGCTTGGTCTCGCTGATCAGCTCCGGCTTCAGCAGCAGATCGAGCACCGTCGCCGCCAGCACCTTCGCCCCGGACACCACGCCCTTGTGCGCGATCGGCGTCGCCATCGCCATCGCATTGGACCAGTGATGACCCGGTAGATTCCGCATATTGGCGGGATAGCGAAGCTGCACCGTCGGCACCACCCAGGACACATCGCCGATATCGTCGGTTCCCGGGCTGAACGGGCTGGTCGATATCGGCGCCACCTTCTTCGCCAGTCCGACTTCATCGCCGCCCGCCGCGCGCTGCACGGCACGCGCAAAGGCTTCGTCATCCTCGCTCCAGGTTGGCAAACCAACCTGCTCGATATTGGTCTGCAAAGTCTCTGCGAGGATACGATTGTAATGGCGTGGCCAGGAAGCGCCGAGAATGCGCCGTGTCACCTCGGTATCCGTCATCATCGCCGCGCCATCCGCGATGCGATTGCAGATCCCGAAGTTCTTGCGGACATTCTCCACGTCCGTCTCACGCAGGTAGTACCAGACCTTCGCCAGCGCGGGCACTACATTGGGCTGCTCGCCGCCGTAGGTGATGATGTAATGCGAGCGCTGCTCCGGCCGCAGGTGTTCCCGCCGCACGTTCCAGCCCATGTTCATCAGCTCGACCGCATCCAGCGCGCTGCGTCCGCGCCAGGGCGCCGCCGCTGCATGCGCGGAAGCCCCGTGGAACGCGTACTCCACCGAGATCAAACCGCCGGCGCCGCGCACCTCGCCCCAGCCGGTCTCCATATTGGCGCCGACATGGGTGAACAGCACCGCATCCACGCCCTCGAACAGCCCGTCACGCACCTGGAATGCCTTGCCCGCCAGCAATTCCTCGGCAATGCCCGGCCACAGCACCAGCGTGCCAGGCAGGCCCTCCTTCTGCATCAGCTCCTTCAGTGCGAGCGCCGCCGCGACGTTCACCGCCTGGCCGGAATTATGGCCCTCGCCATGACCCGGGCCGCCTTCCACCAGAGGTTCGTGGTACGCGACGCCCGGCTTCTGCGATACGTTCGGCAGCGCATCGGTATCGCTGCCGAGCGCGATCACGGGTCCGCCTGATCCCCAGCGTGCGACCCATCCGGTTGGCATGCCGGCAACACCACGCTCCACCGTGAAGCCGTGCTGCTCCAGCGTGGCGGTCAGATACCGTGACGTCTCCACCTCATGGAAGCCGAGTTCGCCGAATGAGAACAGACTGTCGTTGATCACCTGGGCGAGCTTTGCATGGTCGTCCACCAGCTCGATGACACGCGACTTCAGCGTGCCGGTGTTCACGTCGCTCATTCTCTGTCGTCCGCCCCACATGACAAGAGTTTCGTTCTGTACCATGCTGTCCAAAGCTTGGAAAGGATAGCGGATGCCTCGTTTGTCTCGACGTAACACCGTTCAATTGCTGGGTTCGGCGCTGGCCGCGCCGGCCTTGCTGCGAACCGCGTGGGCGGAAGACAAGGTGCTGAGCATCGGCATGACGTTCCCGATCACCGGCACGCTGGCCTTGCAAGCCGGTGTCGTGCGCGACGCGGCGGTCTACGCCATCAACGAAGCCAACGAGAAAGGCGGCATCGCCGGCTACAAGCTCCGTGATGTGACCCTCGATGACGCCTCGCCGACCACCGGCCAGTACGACCCCGCGCTGGCCGCGACCAACGCACGCAAGCTCTTGCAGGACCCAACCGTCATCGCTGCGGTTGGCCCATTGAACAGCGGTTCCGCCAAAGCCGTCAGCCCGATCTATAGCCAGGGTGGGATGGCAACGATCAGCGGCAGCGCCACCAATCCGGACCTGACAGACCCAAAGTTCGCGCAGCTTTATCATCCTGCCAGCCCGCCGGTTTTCTTCCGCACCGTGACGACCGATGCTTACCAGGGCCCCAATCTCGCGAATTACTTTGCCGGGACGCTGAAGATCCAGAAGATCGTCGTGCTGGACGATGGCGGCGCCTACGGCGTCGGCATGGCCAATGCCTTCGCCGCACAGGCCGCGAAGAAAGGCATGACGGTGCTGATCCGTGATCGGCTTGATCCTTTGAATGCCGACTATACAGCCGTCCTGACACGCGCAAAGAGCCTGGACACCCAGGCCCTCTACTATGGCGGCGATCCGGGTGCTGGGGCGAAGGTGGTCAAGCAGTCCTACGATATCCTGCCCAATATTGCGAAGGGCGGCGGTGACGGCGTGCACACGCCGGACATGCTGACGGGCGGCGGCAACCCAGCCATCGGAGGCTGGTTCGCAACATCGGCCGCCGCGCACGTGCTGGACCAGCCCGACGTCCAGCCCTGGGCCAAAGCTTATGTCGCCAAGATGGGCAAGCAGCCGGCCGACTACACCGTCACCTACTATGATGCCGCGCAGGTCATCTTCGACGCCATCGCGCGCGTGGCGAAGGCCGGCAAACCTGTCAACCGCGCGAACGTGCGCGATGCGATCGCGACGACGAACATCAAGACGCTGCAAGGCGATATCTCGTTCGACGCCAACGGCGACATGAGCTCCAAGGTGGTATCCATCTACCAGGTCAAATATGACACCAACTACCCGCCGGGGGATGTCGTGCATCAGTTCAAGTATGTCGGCGTGGCGCCCGAGGCATGAAGTTCAGCAATTTCCTCTTTCCCGAGAGCCGTGATCCCGCGGACGACGGCCGGGTGATCGACGAGACATTGCGCGAGGCCCAGCTCACCGATGAGCTTGGCTTCGACGTCATCTGGCTCGCCGAACACCACTTCGACGGCATCTGCGCCTATGTCGATCCGGTGAGCTTCGCCGCCTCCCTGGCGGTAACAACCCACCGTGCCAAGATCGGCTTCGCGGTTGCGCAGATGTCGCTGCACCACCCGATCCGCATGGCCGAACAACTCGCGCTGATCGACAATATCAGCAAGGGCCGCCTGATCGTCGGCCTCGGCCGTGGCACCGCCTATAACATCTACGACTACCAGGGCTATGGCCTTGACCATCACGAAGCCCAGGCACGCTTCGAGGAAGCCGAGGCCATCATGTTCGCCGCCTGGGGCGGCGACAAGTTCGAACATCACGGCCGCTTCTGGGACCTGAAGTTGCCGATGCTGCGGCCGCGACCGTATACACAGCCGCATCCCGCCGTGATTCGCTCCGCCTCCAGCGAGGAGGGCATGCTGCACATCGCTCACCAGCGCCGCCCATTCATGATGAATGTTCAGTCCAACGAGGTGACGCAGCGCCGCATGGACCTCTACCGCCGCACGCTCCGTGAACAGGGCATGGACGAAGCCGCGATTGCGCGGACCGTCGATCAATGCTGGGTCTGGCGCAATGTCTTTGTCGCGGAAACCGACGCCGAAGCCGCACGCATCGCCATCCCGGCGTTCGAAGCGATGCACACGTTCCGCGCCGCCATGCGCCAGCGCGTCTATGAGGAACAGGGCGAGTCGATCGTGCCGATGCCAGCGCCGGGCACGGCCCCCGCCGCGCGCACGATGATCGAGCATTCGCTGATCTACGGTTCGCCGGCGACCGTCGCGGAAGCCTTGGCCAAGGTCGATGCCATCGGCGTCGGCGGCGTCATCATGCAGTTCCGTCTCGGCCCGATGGCCTATGACGACGTGGCGCAGAGCCTCACGCTATTCCAGCAGAAGGTCGCGCCGGAATTGCAGCGCCGCGGATAACATCGATCAGGCGGAGCGGATCGTCCGGCATCTCGTCACCGCGCCATGCGACATGCTGATCGGGCCGGGAGAGCAACAGCTTGTGCTCATGTCGCGCATCGACATCGAGGATGGTTAGCGGCAAACCCCGTGTCGCGGCGGCTCCGGCCAGGTTTTCAACGTCGATCGACCGGTCGAAGCGCAACAAGGTAAAGCCACCGCCCATCGCGTCGTAGAGTGAACGCCCATCGCCCAGCCAGACATGCGGCGTGCGGCATCCGGGCACGGTCGACGGAGTAAAGTCGTACATCGTGTAAGGTGGTGCGGTCTCTCCATCATACGCGATGATCGGTGAGCGATCGTAGAAATAGCCAAAATTCAGTCCACCACAACAATATTGCGGCACGTTCAGATCATGCACGGTGCGCCCGAATCGTTCGCGCACACCAGCATCCATTTCGATATTGTCCGGCACCTCGGCGCGAGCCCGCGCCAGTGATTGCGCGGTGTTCATCGCATAATGCGACACCTGTTCAGTGATCGGCCACCGCTCGGCTTCATGCGCGTCCAGAATCGTCGGAGCGGCCCAACCATGCAGCACGCCGGCCAGCATCCAGGACAGGTTCATCGCGTCGGCAATGCCGGCGTTCATGCCGAAGCCTGCAAACGGCACCCAGATATGCGCTGCGTCACCACAGATGAAGACACGGCGATCACGGAAGCGATCGGCGATCATGCGTCGGCCGATCCAGTCTTCCTGCGTCAACACCTGGTATTCGAAGTTCGGACCGACACCCAGGATTAGCCGGATGCAGCCGTCGCGATCCACGCTGTCGAACGTCTCATCAGGACGCAGGTAGTTGTGGATCAGCCAGGTCTCGTGTCCATCAACTGCGAACATATTGGCGCTGCGCCGTGGGTTCAGCGATTGTGTGGACCAGGCAGGCTCGGCCTGCATCATCCGGGTCAGCGACGGTGCGCGAATATATGTCGACTGCGTGCGGCCGATCATCGCATCGCCGTTGAACCGTGCATCGATCTGCCGGCGTATCTCGGACGAGGGGCCATCGCAGCCAACGAGATACTCACACCCGATCAGCAGCGTTTCGCCGGATTCCAGGTCCTGCGCTTCAGCCGTCACCCCTTCATCGGTCTGCGAGAAGCCAAGCACCTTCATCCGGTGCATGTAGCTCAGCCGTGGCATCGCGCTGGCGCACTCCACCAGAACTGGCTCAAGAAACAGCTGGTTGATCCGGTGTGGCGGCTCCGGTGTCGGCCACCATCCATCCGGGCCGTCCGTCACCGCGAAGCGATCGCGTCGGCAAGGTATCTTGATGCGCGCGAACTCGATGCCGGTCGTTGTAGTACGGAACGCCACATCGTTCGCATGGTCATGTGGCAAGCCGGCATCCCGGACGCGGCGCGCAATACCCAGTCGGCGGAAGATCTCCATGGTCCGCGCGGCAACGTGGTTGCACTTCACGCTCGGAGGTTCACCACGATGGCGCAATTCCGCCACGATCACATCGATACCGCGCCATGCCAGGTCCATCGCGAGCGTCGTGCCCACTGGGCCGCCTCCAACGACCAGCACGCGCGTGGCGAGACGCCGCATCAGGGTGGGCAGATCACATTCACCAGCGCCTGTTGCCCTCCGCGGACTGCGTCTGCCGCTCGTCGCAACGCAGCAGGGAGATCGGCTGGCCGTTCCACCCGTTCGCCATGACCATCATGCGCCGATACGATCTTCTCGAAGTTGGGCGCCGGCAGATCAGCCAGCAACCGGCCATCCGCCTCGGCTGCCGTGCCCGCGCCGTACATATCCAGCGTCGCCCGCCGCACTGCGCCATACAGCGCATTGTTGTAGATCACTGTCAGCACCGGCAACTTCTGCATCTGCGCGATGTAGTGACATGCCGTCGGATTGGCGAACATATAGGCGCCGTCACCCAGCACCGACAGCACCATCCGATCCGGCGCTGCGAGCTTGGCACCGAGCGAGGCACCAAACCCCCATCCCAGCCCTCCAGCCGAACTGACCGCATAGAGACTTCCGGGCGTCTCCAACGGACAGTATTCTTGGCGGAACGAATATTCGCTGATCACCATCGTGTCGCGATCCACGACGTCGCGCAGGCAATGATTCAGCCAGGCCAGCGTGTTCTTGTTGCCTTGTCCAGCCTCCGTCGCTTCGTCGTGCCATTGCCTGTGCAACTCTGCTGACCGCGCGACCAACCGCGCACGACGAGCCTCGACATGCGCGCCTTTGCGGGCCTGGAGCACTTGCTCCAGCGCTTCCAGAACCGACAGCGTGGTGGCGGTGATCGTCAGGTCGGATGGAAAACTCCGCATCGGATAGCGCGCGTACAGCGGATCCTCACCGATCTGCACGATACGTGCATTGACCGGCGGTTCCTCGCGGCTCGGCAGCCACGGAACATCGGACTCCATCACCAGGATCAGATCGGCATCACCCAACAGCGGCCCCGGCATTGATCCCTGGAACATCGGATGATTGGCCGACAGCGCAAAATACCGCGTGTTGTACGGCACAACCGGCAACGCCCATTGCTCGGCCAACCGAGCGAGCACGGCTGCATCACGGGGGTCCTGGCCCAGATGCCCGGTAATGATCAGCGGTGAGCGCGCCTCGGCGATCCAGGCCGCCAAGGTTTCGATATCCGAGGCCGATGCGATTGGTGCGCGCGGTCTCGCGCGGTGCGCCAGGTTGCTTTCTACCGGCCCAGTCGCCACTTCGCCCAGCACTTCGCGCGGCAGCGACAGATAAACGGGTCCCTTCGGCGACGACATCGCCAGTTCCAGTGCGCGATCCACCACGGTGGCGGCCTGATCGCCGCGCTTCATCTCGTAGTCCCATTTCACCACTTCGCGCAGCATGCCCGCCTGGTCGTACATCTCCTGCGCCCAGTGGATATGGGCATTGCGCGCCCCAGAAGGCCCTGACTCGGTGAACGGCGTGCGGCCGGACGTCAGCAATAGCGGAATACGATCACGGCTGGCATCGATCAGCATGTTGATACTGTTCGCGGTACCAACATTGGTGTGCAGCATCACCGCCTGCGGTTTGCCGGTCACCATCGTGAAGCCATGCGCCATCGACAGCGCCGCATTCTCGTGCGGCACCACCATTGGTCGCGGCACTTTCCGGTTGCTCCGCGCAGCACGCGAAAATGCCTCGACGATAGGCGCGAAATCTGTGCCGGGATTGCAGAACAGATGGTCGATCCCGTGCGCCGCGAGAGCGTCGAGATAGTCCTCCGCTGCGATGCGCGGCTGCAATTCATTATCCATGGCTGCTGCTCCTGATCGCGCGCCAAACCCGTTCCGGTGTCGCCGGCATATCGATGTGCGTCACACCAAGCGGCGCCAACGCATCCAGCACGGCGACGATAATCGCCTGAGGCGCCGCCATCGCGCCAGCCTGCCCCGATCCCTTCACCCCCAATGGATTCGCCTGCGTCGGTACGCCGGTCAGCGTGACGTCAAGATCCGGCAGGTCCTGCGCGCGGGGCAGCGTATAGTCCATGAACGAACCACTCAGCATCTGCCCGGATTCCGTATCGTACACCGTGTGCTCCAGCATCGCCTGACCGATACCCTGCGCCACGCCACCATGCACCTGACCGATCGTCAGCATGGGATTGATCAGCGTACCGAAATCGTCGACTGCGGTATAGCGGTCCAGCGTCACCTCGCCGGTCTCCGGATCGACTTCCACTTCCGCAATGTGGCAGCCATTTGGAAAAGTGATCAGGTCCAACATGTTCCAGACGTAAGTATCGAGGCCCGCTTCCATACCGTCGGGAACATTGGCCGGATCGCGCGCCGCACGCGCCAGGGCTGGCAAGTCGATCGAGCGTTCGGGTTCGCCCTGGACCGCGAAACGCCCATCAGCGAAGACCACGTGTTCGGCCTGCAACAGCCGCGCGGCGATGACCCGGCCCTTGTCGAGCATCGTATCCACAGCCTTGCAGAGCGCGGCACCTCCCATGTGCATCGATCGCGCACCGCCATGCCCGTTACCGGCGCGCACTTTCGCTGTGTCAGCCTGCACGTAGCGGAACGTCTCCATCGGCATTCCCAGCAGGTCAGCCGCAATCTGCGCGTAGGCCGTCTCGTGTCCCATGCCATTGGATTGGGTACCAACCAGCACCGAGACCGTGCCATCCTGCTCGAACCGCAATTCCGCGCCTTCGTTTGGCGCACCGCGTGCGGTCTCCATGAAGCACGTAATGCCGATGCCGCGCAGCCGCCCCTTTCGTTCCGCCTCAGTGCGACGCGTGGCAAACCCCGCATGATCGGCGGCGACCACTGCATCATCCAGGTTCGCAGCAAAGCGGCCGCAATCGATCACCGTGCCCAATGCCTTCCGATAAGGGAACTCGTGCACCAGGTTCCGACGCCGTAGCTCGATCGCATCGAAGCCGCATTGCCGAGCGGCTGCATCGATCAGCCGCTCCATCATGTAATTCACCTCTGGTTTGCCGGCGCCACGATACGCATCGATCGGCACCGTGTTTGTGAATACGCCTCGCACGTCCATGAAGATCGCAGGCACCTCATAACCGCTGCCGATGGCATTGGCTGGCGCATTGGTCGAACTGCCCGGACCGCCTGACGAGAGATACGCGCCGAGATTCGCAACGGTATCGGCCTGTAACGCCAGAAAGCGCCCGTTCGCGTCCAGCGCGAGCCGCGCGCGCGTCACGTTATCGCGCCCCTGCGCCGTGGTGATGAAATCCTCGATCCGCTCGCTTATCCAGCGCACGGGTCGTCCCAACGCGCGGGCGGACCACAGCATCATGACCCACTCAGGGTACAGCGCGTTCTTGACACCGAAGCCGCCACCGACGTCAGGGCAGGCGATCTGCATCTGCTCCGCGGGCACGTGGAACACGCTGCCTGCAAGCTGAGACTGCAAGGCATGCACGCCTGCACCAGAGAACAGCAGGTGAAAGCCACCCCTGTCATAGCGAGCAATGGCACCACGGTTCTCGAGCGAGCAGATCACAAGGCGGTTGTTGACCAGCTCCAGTTCCACGACGTGCGCGGCCGATGCCATCGCTGCCTGCACGGCCGCCTGATCGCCCTTCTGGAACCGATACGACAGATTGCCCGGCGCCTGCTCCCAAAGTTGGGCTGCGTCAGGCAGCAGCGCCGCCGGCCCATCCACCACCGACGGCAGAATGTCCCAATCGACGACAACAAGTTCCGCGGCATCGCGCGCGGCGACGCGGTTCTCCGCCACCACGAACGCCACCGGATCGCCGACATGCCGGACTCGCTCCGCAGCCAGCGCGAACCGGGGCGGCACGATCATCGGCGCCACGCTTGCCACCGGTACCGTGCAAGGCAGCGCACCCAATCCGACAAGGTCCGCTGCCGTATATACGCCGATCACGCCTGGCACCGCGCGGGCAGTATCCAGATCGATGGAGCGGATCACCGCATGTGCATGCGGTGAACGTACCACCTGCATCCAGGTCTGGCCGGGCTCATCGATGTCCTCGACGTAACGGCCGCGGCCGGTCAGAAAGCGCGCGTCCTCCAGTCGCTGCAGCGATTGCCCGATAAACACGGGCCTAGAGTCCAAGCTTCTCGGTCAACCCATAACCCTGCGCCAGTTCCTGGAGCTTCTTCCAGGTTGCGTCCTCCACCGGAATGCCGTTCTTGCGCCGGTCCTGTTCACGCTTGAACTCAACTTCACCGGGATACAGCACCTCGGTGAAACCCTGCGCCGGTGGTGTGGCCTTCAGGTATTGCGCGAATTCTGTGACCTCCCGCTTGAACGTGTCCAGGTCGCGGAATGCTGCCACGTTGAACACGGCTATGAAGCAGCCGTCGTTGTGCCGCCCCGTCGGCTCGACGCCGAAACCCAGGCCTGTCAGAAGCCCCGACAGGATCTCGACGATTGTCGCAAGGCCATAGCCCTTGTACCCCTCCGATCCACCGACCGGCAGCAGTGCGCCGCCCTGGCGGAGCACGCGCGGATCAGTCGAGGGCTTGCCCTCAGCGTCGATCAGCCAGCCAGCCGGCACCTGCTCGCCACGCGCGGTCGCCACGTTGATCTTGCCTGCCGCCGCAGCTGATGTTGCCATGTCGAAGAACAGCGGTCCGTCCAGGTTCGACGGCACCGCAAAACAGATCGGATTGGTCCCCAGGCGCGCCTTCGCCCCTCCGAAGGGTGCCACGGCCTTGGCGCTGCGGCCCGAATCAGCGGTGATCATCGCGATCATGCCTTCTCGCGCTGCCATCAGTGGATAGGATGCCAGCCGCCCGATATGGCTTTGTCGATACACGGTCGCCGCGGCCACCTGCTGCTTCTTTGCCTTGTCGATCGTGTAGCGCATGGCACGATCCGTGACGACGTAGCCAAAACCCCAGTTGCCGTCGATCACCGTGCTGGTCGCCGTCTCCTGGGTGACGTTCCAGGGCGCGCCCGGCACGATATGGCCCACCTTGATGCGCTCGATATAGGTGGGAATCAGGATGATGCCGTGCGAATCATGCCCCACCAGGTTGGCGCCGATGTTGTAGCGCGCAATGGTCGCGGCCTCTTCGGCCGACGCGCCGGCTGCTTGCAGCAGCGCGTTGGCGATGTCCATCAGGCGTTCGGCGGATACGGTCGGCATGGCGGTTCTCCCTCCACAACTTTGGTGGGCAGCAAGGCGGCGAAGGCCCCCACTGTCAACCCCGGCGGTGATGGCGTAGGCTGGTCGCCAGATGCAGGAGGAGCGGACCATGGCACAAGCAAATGTCTATGCCAGCGTGGCCGGAACGGTCGGCCGCAGCGACAAGGATCCCGGCAAGGTCGGCGTGTTCCGCCGTGAGGCGGAGACCGGCGAATGGGAGCACGTCATCACCGAGCACAACAGCAACATGGTGTTCGTCCATCCCACCAGCCCGAGCCTCGTGTTCGCCGGCACGCATGACGGCGTCTATCGCAGCACCGACGCTGGCAAGACGTTCCGGCGCGCGAATTTCCCGGACAAGGGCATGGAGATCTGGTCATTCCTGGTCGATGCCGGCAATCCGAAGTTGATGTACGCCGGCGGCTCACCGACGGCTGTGTATCGCAGCGAGGACAGCGGCGAGACGTGGAAGCGCCTGCCTGATCCGCAGATGCCGTCGCGCTGTGTGATGCCGTTCAAGTGCCGCGTCATGCGCATGGCACAGCATCCCAGCAAGCCCGGCACGATCTTCGCCGCGCTCGAAGTGGGCGGCGTGATGCGCACCACAGACGGCGGCGAGACCTGGAAGGATTGCAGTAACGACCTCGTTCGTCTGGCCAAGCTGCCGCATCTGAAGAGCAAGATCGCGAGCGACAGTTTCGAGGAAGGCATGCTGGATGGCCACGCCATTGCCATCAATCCCGCCGATCCAGACGCGGTGATTGTCGCGGTGCGCATGGGCCTGTTTCGGACTGCTGACGATGGCAGCACGTGGCAGGACATGGAAGTGGGCCGCTTCTCGCCCACGACCTATGGCCGCGACATCCAGGCATCGCGCGCCGAGCCCGGCACGCTGTACTCGGCGCTCAGCGTTGCCGCCGCAAGCAAGGACGGCGCGGTATACCGCAGCAAGGACAAGGGTCAGAGCTGGCAGCGGTTCGACAAGGTGCAGGTGCACGGCACCATCATGTCGGTCTCGCCACACCCGAGCGATCCGAAGCAGGTGTATCTCGGCGCGCGCTATGACGGCGAGGTGTTCGGCACGCAGGACGGCGGCGACAGCTGGCAGTCGATGAACCTGCCGCAGGGCGTGAAGGACATCTACGCACTGGCCTGCGGCTGATCGTCGTTGTTGCTCGCAATGACGGGCTAAGCCAGCACGCCTAGCGTCTTCAGCCGTGCGACTTCGTCCGCGGAGTAGCCAGCGCCGCGCAATACTTCCTCGCTATGTTGTCCCACCTTGGGGGCATAGCGAGGAGCAACCTTGTCCACGCCATCCAGGTGGAACGGCGACGACACCGTCAGCGCCTTGCCATCGGCAAACGGCACGATGGCGCCAATCGCGTGCATCTGCGGATCATCGAACGCATCGTCGGTTTTGCCGACGACGCCGAAGGTTACTCCCACGGTGTCCAGGATCGTGCGCCACTCCGCCATGTCACGCGATTCGAACACGGCATCGAGTTCCCGCACCAGCGCCCGGGCATTCTGCTTGCGCGCCGCGTTCGTCGCGAAGCGTGGATCGTCCGCAAGATCCTCGCGGCCGATCGCGTTGAGCAGCGGACGCAACTGCCGCTCCTCGTTGAACAGAGCCATGATGAACCAACGCCCATCGCGGCAGCGATAGTGATTGGCCAGGGCATTCGGTGCGTCCTCGCGCGGCGCCCGGTGCGGCACGGGTTCGCCGAACAGACGAGTCTGCACGAAGCATCCGTTCGCCCAGAGCCCATTCTGCAACAGTGATGACCGCACCACGCCGCCGAGGCCGGTTTTCTCGCGGCGATACAGCGCGGTGACGATGGCGGCATAGAGACCCGTGGCGCTCGGGTGATCGCCCATCCCAGGTGCCGAACGCGCCGGCGCCGTATCCACATCCGCCCGCACAGCATCCATCAGCCCGGTGCGCGCCCAATAGGCCGTTGAATCGAACCCGGTCTTCGCAGCCTCGTCACCCGCTTCCCCGTATGCGGTGAACGAGGCATAGATCAGCCGCGGGTTCAGTGGCAGCAGATGCTCAGGCGCCATTTTCAATCGATCGCGCACCGGCAGCGGGAAGTTGGTGACGAACACGTCGGCGCCTTCCACCAGCCGATACAGCACTGACAGCCCTGCCTCATGCTTCAGGTCCAACGCCAGGCTGCGCTTGTTGCGCGAGGTAAGGTGCCAATAATAGTCGTTCGGCACTCCGCTGGCGCTGCGCGAGCGCCAGGGATCGCCAACGCCAGGCGGTTCGATCTTGATCACGTCGGCACCGAAGTCCGACAGGATCGTCGCGGCTGCCGGGCCGGCAATCCAGCTCGCGCAGTCGATGACCTTCAGGTCGGAGAACAGGCTCATGGCTGCTGATTGCTGAAGATGATGGTGCCGGATGCGGCGAACATGCCGCCCACGCCATGACAGACCGAAATCTTCGCCCCCGGAATCTGTGCCGGCGCGATGCCGCGCATCTGCCGCACGCTTTCCTGCAGTGCATACATCCCGTACATACCCGAGTGCATATACGACAGTCCCCCACCGTTGGTGTTCAGCGGCAGCTTGCTGCCGGGCGCGGTGTTGCGTTCCGCGATGAAGCGCCCCGCCTCACCACGCGGCACGAAGCCAAGGTCCTCCAGCCCGAACAGCGGCAGATGCGCGAACGCGTCATAGATCATCAGGTGATCGACATCCTTGTGCGCGATGCCGGCCTCGCGGAACGCCGTCGGTCCGGCGACGCTGAATGCGCGTGAGCTGGTGAAGCTCTCCATCTGGCTCACCATCGGCGTCTCGACGCTTTCTCCCGTGCCCAGGATATAGACCGGCTTGGTCGGGAAATCCTTGGCGCGCTCGGCGGAGGTCAGGATCAGTGCGCCGCCACCATCCGTCACCAGGCAGCATTGCAGCAGGCGGAACGGATACGCGATCATGCGCGAGCCGAGCACGTCTTCCACGGTGATCGGATCCTTGAAGGTCGCGCGGGGGTTTTTCGCCGCCCATTCGCGCTGCACGACAGAGACCATGGCGATCTGCTCATGCGTCACGCCGTAGGTCTTCATGTAGCGCAGCACCGGGATCGGAAACAGGCTCGGCGGCCCCATCGGCCCGAACGGTTGCTCGAACTGTCCATTCAGGCTGGACGGCGGCACCGAACGTGGTGGGTTGCCCACGCGAGATCGTCCGCTTTCGCCGTGCGTCACCAGGATGGTCTTGGCCAGCCCTGCCTCGATCGCCGCAGCGGCGTGGCGCACGTGGATCATGAAGGAACAGCCGCCCACCGACGTGCCATCCACCCATGTCGGCGTGATGCCCAGGTAATGCGCGATCTGCACCGGTGTTTCGCCGGCGGTGGCAACGCCATCGATATCCTTCGGCTTCAGCCCGCAATCGGCCATCGCATTCAGCGCCGCATCGGCGTGCAACTGGATCTGCGACATGTCGGGGATGACGCCGAGCTTGGTGGTTTCCGCGGCGCCGACGACGGCAACAGTGTTGTGTGGCATCGGATCAGCCTTTCGCCGGGCGGAAGAAGGGAAGCGTGATGGCGTCGGTCTGTTTGGTGAACACCACCTCCAGCTTCATATCGAGCTGCAAGGCTTCCGGCGTTTGCGGACACTCGACGATGTTCGTCATCATGCGAGGCCCTTCGGCAAGCTTCACCACGGCAATGGCATAGGGCGGCTCAAATCCCGGCACCTTGCGGTGGTGTATCACATAGCTGTCCAGGATCGCCTTGCCGGAGGCTGCAAACACACTGACCTTCCGCGTCCCGCATTTCGGGCAGAACGGCCGCGGTGGGAAGTAGACGTGGCTGCAGTCATCGCAACGTTGCAGCCGGAGTTCGCCGGCCTGCGTGCCATCCCAAAAATGTTGCGTCTCAGGTGTAGGTTGCGGCAGCGCGCGACCAGGTTCGGGCATGTGACGTTTCCTCGATTTCAGCAAAGCCAATCCACGACAGGCTAGAGCGGTTGCCGCGGGCATTGCAAACGCGCGACCCGGCCGGGTCCGATATCTCTGTTGCTGCGAATCACGCTTGTCGGCAGATTTCCGTCGGGACGAAGACGCAACCACAATTGGGATAAGCAGATGAAACCTCTGTCGCGCCGTGCCGTTCTGGCCAGCTCTGGGATCGCCGGCGCATCGGCGGCCGCGACGATCGCGCGCGCCGCGTCCTTCGGAAATCCGGACTTGCCGCCGCAAGGGGCCGTCAACGTCACGAACCCCGATGCACTTTCGATCCCTGGTCCCCATGACCCGGCGCTTGCCAACACGATGCCGTCGTTTCTCACCCCGCCGCCCACGGACGTTGGCAGCATGCCGGAGTTCTGGGCCTCGTTTAATCTGGCGCCGAGGCGCATTCAGAATGGCGGCTGGGGCCGACAGGTCACAAAGTCGGATTTTGCGATCTCCACTGAGATTGCTGGCGTGAACATGCGGCTATCCGCCGGGGGCATTCGCGAACTGCATTGGCACCAGCAGGCAGAGTGGGCGATCATGACCTACGGCAACTGCCGCATCACGATACTCGATGCGCAGGGACGTCCGTATATTCAGGACGTGAAGGAGGGTGACCTCTGGTATTTCCCCGCCGGACTGCCCCACTCGCTGCAAGGACTGGCGCCGGACGGAGCAGAGTTCGTGCTCGCGTTCGACAATGGCACGTCATCCGAATTCAATACACTTCCGGCAACCGACTGGCTGGCGCACACGCCGCCCGATGTCCTGGCGAAGAACTTCGGTGTGCCCGCCGACGCATTCAAGAACATTCCCTTGCAGAATCGCTGGATCTTTCAGGGCAAGGTTCCCGGGCCACTTGCGCAGGCACAGGCCGCCGCCGCGGCCAAGGCCGGCGCCCCTGAGTTCCCGTTCACCTTCTCGCTTTCCGGCGCGCCTCGGGTCAACGAAAACGCCAGTGGTTATGCGCAGATCGCGGACAGCAGCAACTTCAAGGTATCGACGACGATTGCCGCCGGACTTGTCACGGTGAAGCCTGGCGGACTGCGGACGATGCACTGGCATCCGAACGCGGATGAATGGCAATATTATATCAAGGGCTCGGCGCGCATGACCGTGTTCGATGCCGGGCCGGCAGCGAACACGGCCGACTTTCATCCGGGCGATATCGGCTATGTCAAGAAAGGCCTTGGTCATTACGTCGAGAATACTGGTACAACCGACCTGGTCTTTCTGGCCGTCTTCCGATCGCCTCGCTACGAGGAGATCACACTATCCGACTGGCTTGTCCACACACCGCCGGAGTTGGTGGCGGCGAACTTCAATCTCGATCCAGCGGTGATCGCGCAGTTCCCGAAGGGCGCGCCGATCACCATGCCTGAATAGGGGCAACGGCCTCACCCAACCAGGACGGCCTTGCCGATCACCTTCCGATCGATCACCGCCTGCATTGCCTCGGCCGCCTGTGCCAGCGGAAACCGATGCGAGATGCGCGGCTTCAGCTTGCCTTGCCCCGCCAGTTCAGCCAGCGCCTTCGCATTGGCAATGGCCAAGGCCGGATCGGCTTCGTTCAGGCCGCCGATGCGCACGCCAATCGCATCGATGCCTTTGATCAGCAGGTAGTTGCTACGGATGTTGGTTGGTCCTCCGCCCAGGAAGCCCAGGATCAGCAAGCGGCCGCACCAGGCGAGGCAACGCAGCGACTCCTCGGCAACCTCCGCTCCGATCGGATCGTAGACGATATCGACGCCGCGTCCGCCGGTCAGTTCCTTTACGGCATCCAGGAACCCGCCATGATAGACGATGGCGTGATCCGCCCCTTCCTCGAGGCAGGCTCGACGTTTCTCGTCCGTGCTCGCCGTCGCGATCACCTTGGCGCCGAACAGTTTCGCCACCTGGATCGCTGCGATGCCGATGCCACCGGCGGCGCCATGCACCAGGACCCACTCGCCTTCCTTCATGCGTCCGCGCTGCAACAGGGCGTGGTATGCCGTGCTGTACGCCCCGCGGAAGACGCC
>DATJJM010000345.1:0-2396 GCA_035492535.1 Acetobacteraceae bacterium
CGCGTTCGGCGCCATCGGCCGGATCAGTCCGGATTATTTGTGCATGGACGGAACGATCCCGACCAGCCAGTTGCCACACGTCCTGCGCCGTATCGGCGAAATGTCCGACAGCTACGGCCTGAAAGTCGCCAACATCTTCCATGCCGGCGACGGCAACCTGCACCCGCTGATCATGTTCGACGCCAACGACCCTGACAGCTTCCACAGGGCAGAGCATTTCGGCGCCGATATCCTGAAACTCTGCGTCGAAGTCGGTGGCTGCCTGACCGGTGAGCACGGCGTTGGGGTCGAAAAGCGCGACCTGATGCCGGTGCAGTTCCAGCCGCACGAACTCGACCAGCAGCGGCGGCTGAAATCGGCGTTCGATCCGGGCTGGCTGCTGAACCCCAGCAAGGTCTTCCCGCTGACCGAGGCGGCATGATCCCGGCGACCGAACAGGACGTGGTAGCCGCGGTGGCGGAGGCCGTTGCCGCAAAAGAGCCGCTGCTGGTGCAAGGCCACGGCACCAAGTCCGCCATGCTGCGCCCGGTGCAGGCAGCCCGTACGCTATCCACCTCCGGCTTGTCGGGCATTGGCCTCTACGCGCCCAAGGAACTGATCATCTCCGCTCGGGCAGGGACGCCTTTGACCGAGGTGGAAGACACGCTTGCTGCCGCCGGCCAGTATCTCATTGCCGAACCGCCCGATCTGTCGGCGCTGTTGGGGTCGAACGGAATGCCGCAGACCCTGGGCGGGATCGTTGCAACCAATCTGTCGGGGCCTCGGCGTGTCGCCTGGGGGGCGATGCGCGACCACGTCATGGGTGTGCGGGCGGTGACCGGACGGGCCGAAATCATCCGCTCCGGCGGCCGCGTGCTGAAGAACGTCACCGGCCTCGACCTGTGTAAGCTGCTGACCGGCAGTCACGGCACGCTGGGGATCATCACTGAGATCACCCTGAAGGTCCTGCCTGCGCCGGAGGCCACCGGCACTCTGGTACTACCGGGCCTGGATGCGGTGAAAGCTGTGGCGGTACTGTCAGATGCGCTTGGTTCGCCGTACGGAGTCTCCGGCGCCGCCTGGCTGCCGGCGGAGGCAGCTTCGCGCATCAACGCGCCGGTGCCGTCCGGACAGTCCGTCGCCTTGATCCGCATCGAGGAGTTCTCGCCCTCGGTGACCTATCGTCTCGACCGTCTGCGCGATCAGTTCGACCAGCCGAATGCCACGATCCTCGACACTGCTACGTCGCGCTCACTGTGGAAGGCAGTACGGGACGCGCGGCCGCTCGCGCCGGGGGAGGCGATCTGGCGTGTCTCGGTGCGGCCATCCGCCGGGCCGCGCGTGCTGGAGGCAGTCGCGCCGTTGGGTGTCTCCGGCTTCCTGGATTGGGGCGGCGGCCTGGTCTGGCTGTCCGGGCCCGCGGAATTCCCGGTGCAGGCGGCAATCGAAAAATCCGTGGCAGCGACAGGGGGTGCCTGGACGCTGATGCGCGCGCCCGAGGGGTTTCGTGGCTCGGTCCGAGCGGTGCCGGACGAGGCGCCGGCGCTGGCGCGGATCCGGCAGGGGGTGAAGTCCGCCATGGACCCGGCCGGCATCCTCAATCCTGGGCGCATTTACGCGGGACTTTAGGCGTGATCACCATTTCGCCGTTTTTCATCATACCATGGTTCATCGCCGCCGCGGCGCTCTCCTGCTGGCAGCATGTGCAGATCGCCCGTCTCAACCCGTTTGCGGGGATTCAGCTATGGCTCGTCGTATTTTGTATCGTGATGATGCTGGCGGTGATCTTTGTCGGGCACGGTAGTCCCAATCCTTGGCTGACTGTGCTTTTCTTCGTGGTTGCCGTCGCCACATTCTTTATCGCTCTGCGGCAGAACCGTATGGTCCCGCCCAGAAAACGCATCGAGTAGGGCTTTGCAGACCAATTTCACCGCCGAACAGTTGCGCGACCCGGACTTCGAAGTCTCCAACCGCGTCCTGCGCACCTGTGTGCATTGCGGCATGTGTACTGCCACTTGCCCGACCTTTGTGCTGCTGGGCGACGAACTCGACAGTCCACGCGGGCGTATCTACTTGATCAAGGACATGCTGGAGAACGGCCGTCCGGCGACCGAGGAGGTCGTGCGGCACGTCGACCGGTGCCTGTCCTGCCTGTCCTGCATGACGACGTGCCCATCGGGTGTGAACTACATGCACCTGGTCGACCACGCCCGGACCTATATCGAGAACACCTATCGCCGGCCCTGGCCTGAGCGGATGCTGCGATCGGTGTTGGGCTCGTTGCTGCCGCGGCCGGCGCTGTTCCGCCTCGCGGTGCTGGCAGCACGCGTGGCGCGCCCCTTCGGCGGTCTGATACCTGGCCGGTCGATGCTGGCGCAGCGGCTGCGCGCGATGCTGGCGCTGGCACCTGCCAGCCT
>DATJJM010000346.1:0-2004 GCA_035492535.1 Acetobacteraceae bacterium
CTCTCCAGCGCCTTCTTCACCTGCTGCGCGATGCGCCGCTTCGAGAAGGTCAGCGTCGCCACCGCCTGCTGCGCCGGCAGGTTGCGGATCATGCCCGCCACCAGGTTCAGCTTGCGCGGTGAAACCCGCAGGTTCGACACGATCGCCTGCGCTTCCGTATCAGCGATGCCACGCGGATGGGACGACTTGCTCATGACCGCTTCGCCCGCTTGTCGCCGGAATGGCCAGTGAAGGTCCGCGTCGGCGAGAACTCGCCGAACTTGTGGCCCACCATGTTCTCGTTCACCTGCACCGGCAGGAACTTGTGCCCGTTATAGACGCCGAACGTCAGCCCCACGAACTGCGGCAGGATCGTCGACCGCCGCGACCAGATGCGGATGATTTCGTTGCGGCTCGAGTTGCGCGCGGCCTCTGCCTTGCTCAGCAGATAGCCATCGACAAACGGACCCTTCCAGACGGAGCGCGCCATACTACTTGCCCTTGTTCCGGCGGCGGATGATCATCTTGTCCGTCCGCTTGTTGCTGCGCGTCTTGTAGCCCTTGGTGGGCTTGCCCCACGGCGTCACCGGATGACGTCCGCCGGAGCTGCGCCCTTCGCCACCGCCCAGCGGATGGTCCACCGGGTTCATCACCACGCCTCGGTTGTGCGGCATGCGGCCCATCCAGCGCGAGCGCCCGGCCTTGCCGAACTTCTGGTTCATGTTGTCCGGGTTCGACACCGCCCCGATCGAGGCCATGCACTCCGCCCGCACCACGCGCAACTCGCCCGATGCCAGCTTGATCTGCGCCCACCCGGCATCCTTGCCGACCAACTGCGCATACGTCCCGGCCGACCGCGCGATCTTGCCGCCCGCGCCCGGCTTCATCTCGATGTTGTGGATGATCGTGCCCACCGGGATCGCCGCCATCGGCATCGCATTGCCCGGCTTGATGTCGGCCCGCTGACCCGCCACCACGCTGTCGCCGACGCGCAGCCGCTGCGGCGCGATGATGTAGGCCAGTTCGCCGTCCTGGTACTTCACCAGCGCGATGAACGCCGTGCGGTTCGGATCGTACTCCAGCCGCTCCACCGTCGCCGGCACATCGAACTTGCGGCGCTTGAAGTCGACATAGCGGTACGTCTGCTTGTGCCCGCCGCCCATGAAGCGGCTGGTGATGTGGCCGTGGTTGTTGCGCCCGCCGGTGCTGTGCTTGCCCTCGGTCAGCGCCTTGACGGGCTTGCCCTTCCAAAGCTCGGAACGATTGATCAGCACCGTGCCGCGAAGGCTCGCCGTGACCGGGTTGAACTGTCTCAGTGCCATGGTCTGCGCGGCCCCCTTATGCGAGCCCGGTGGTGAAATCGATCGACTGGCCAGGCGCCAGCTTCACGAACGCCTTCTTCACATCCGAACGCTGGCCCGGACGTCCCTTGAAGCGCTTGGTCTTGCCCTTCTGCACCAGCGTGTTCACCGCGACGACGCTGACGCCGAACAGCCCCTCGATCGCCGCCTTGATTTCCGGCTTCGTCGCCTTGATCGCGACACGGAACACGAACTGCCCCTGCTCGGACAGCTGCGTCGCCTTCTCGGTGATCAGCGGCGAGCGGATGATCTGATACATCGCCTCGCGTGAGAGTTTCGCCTTGCTCATGCCACAGCCTCTTCCGTCGGCGCCGCTTGCTCTGGCACAGACACTCCCCCGGCCGCCGGCGCGGCATCATTCGCCGCCCCGCCGTTGAGCCGCTGCTTCAGCGCCTCGACACCCGCCGCGGTGATCGCCAGCACGTCATGGTTCAGAATGTCATAGACATTCGCCCCTACGGTCGGCAGCACATCGATGCCGGGGATGTTGCGGCTGGCACGCAGGAACCCAACGTCCACCGTCCCATCCACGATCAGCACCGAAGACCAGCCCAGTGCCTTCAGCTTCTTCGCCAGGTCGCTGGTCTTGGCGGCGCCGCTCGCGGCATCCAGCACCACCAGGTTGCCGTCCACCTGCTTCTGCGACAGCGCCGAGATCAGCCCC
>DATJJM010000347.1:0-4205 GCA_035492535.1 Acetobacteraceae bacterium
GAATCACCCCGAGCGGATCGGTCACCGGCCCGACCGTCGCCGCCGAGGCGGCATGCGCGATGAGAAGAAGCCCGACGGCCGCGAGCGCTTTCGCCAGCCCCGAGCTGCACTTATTGCGTGTGATGCGCAAAGTCCCCCTCCTGATTATATGCGACCGCGCTTCCCAGACACGCGACCGTGCGGAACTTTGCGGCGGCGCAGCAGAACAAGTCAACGGGGTTATTCGAAGAGCGACAGGTCGATGATGTCGCCCATTCGATTGTAACCGGCATCGCTCGGATGCAAATGGTCGCCACAATCGTATATCGGCAGCATGCGCGCCGGACGATCCGGGTCGCGGATACCGGCATCGAAATCCACCACGGCGTCGAACGCGCCGCTCTCGCGGATCCAGGCATTCACAGCGAGCCGCACCGCCTCGCGTGCCGGTGTCCAGGCGCCCATCAGGAACGTCTCGTTCTCGAACGGCGTCAGCGTGCCGGCGAAGATCCTGATGCCGCGTGTTTGCGCCCGCAGCGCCATCTGCTTCAGTCCGGCGATCATCTGATCGGCTGTGACCTCTTCTTCGGGCTTCGCCCAGCGATTGCGCAGGTCGTTGGTGCCGAGCAGCACGATCACGTGGGTCACGCCGGGCGCCGCCAGCACGTCCCGATCGAAGCGCCGCAAGCCGCTGTCACCACGAATGTCATGCAGGATACGGTTGCCGCCCAGCCCCTGGTTCATCACCGCCATCGGCCTCCCGCTGCCGCGCGCGATCAGACGCCGCGCAAGCTGGTCCGGCCAGCGGGCGAATGCGTCGTGCGTGGAGATGTTCGCGTCGGTCAGTGAATCTCCCAGCGCCACGACGACGCCAGTGTCCGGCGTCGCCAACACGTCGATGCCGCAGACGAAGAACCAGTCGTCGGTGAGGCGTCCGACCGGCATCACCGTCTCGCCCGAGAAATCGCCAGGCGGTGAGATGTAGTTGGTCTGCCGCGCGTAACGGCCAGTGATGCCGAAGCTCACCGGCACGTCGCCCGGCAGGAACACGCTCACTGCGACGTCCGCCAGCGAAGCGACCTCCAGGTGCACGGGGTCGCTGAGCAGGACAGCGCCCGCCGCGATCAGTGTCGACGCCGCGCCACCAAACGTCAGTACGCGATCCGATCCCTCGCGGATTGCTGGCCCACCCGCGCGCAGCCCGATATGCGCCCCGCCAATCGGCAGGGGACGAATGCCATAAGCGTTGGACAACCGCACCCGCACCTCGCTGCCGCCAAGGCTGATCCGAGCGTTCATCCGCAAGGTCTGGTTGGCAAATGCGCCGCTCTCGGCCGGAGCGGGCGCTGTCGTCCAGGTTCCGACCCAATGCATGTTCGTGTCCATGGCGTGACCTCCCGAGCCGCAGACAGTATAAGCAGCGGCGCCGATGCGGGAGACTTTGATGCGATACGGCTGTCTGGTCCTGGTTCTGCTGCTTGCGGCGTGCAGCCAGAGTGGCGACACGCGAAACTTCAGTCTGTCCCGCGATTCGGCGCCCGAGACGATCGCGGCGACTCAGATGCCGCTGTCGATGCCGCCCGGTCTCGCAATGCGGCCGAAACGGCAGGGCGCGCTGCCGCCCTCCACGCAGGACGCGAATGCCTCGCAAAATGACCAGTCAACCGGCAGCACTGGACAGGACGCGTTGCTGGATGCGGCTGGCGGTCCCTCGGGAGCGTCCAACATACGCACCCAGATCGATGAGAGTTCCGGCCTCGTGTTTCCCAAGCCCGAATTCGTCGATCGGGTGATGAACTGGACGCCGCCTCCCGGTTACCGCCCGCTGGCGACCCAGGCGAGCAAGGGTTGGCTCAGCGGTTGGTTCAACTGGCTCTGAGGCTATCGATCAGGACCCACACGTCGTCCGGCTTTCGCCCCGAGCATCGCAGGTCGCGCAACGTGGCGGCGCGATCGCGCTTCGCCAACCTGCGTCCGGACGTGTCGGTCAGCAGCTCATGATGGGCGTAGCGGGGGACCGGCCAGCCCATCAGCGCCTGGAGCAACCGGTGCAGGTGCGTCGCGGCCTTCAGATCGGCACCGCGCGTGACCAGGGTGACTCCTTGCAGTGCATCATCATGGGTGACGCACAGGTGGTAGCTTGCCGGGGCGTCCTTGCGGGCGAGGACCACGTCGCCGAATCGCTCCGGGTGGCAGGGAAGGGGGTCCTCGCCGGCCTCCTCGAAAGTGAGCACAGTGCTCACGCAATCCAGCGCCCGTTGCATGTCCAGGCGTTGCGCATAAGGGACACCGGCAGCGATGCGCGCGGCGCGTTCATCGGCGGACAAGGCGCGGCACGTGCCCGGATAGAGCGGCGCGCCATCCGGCGTGTGGGGTGCAGAGGCCGATTGCTGGATGTCGGCTCGGGTGCAGAAGCAGGGGTAGAGCAGACCGCGCCCGGCCAGCTGATCGAGCGCGACGCGGTAGTCCGGCAGGTACTGCGACTGGACGCGGACCTCGCCATCCCAGTCGAGGCCCAGCCAGGCCAGGTCTTCGAGGATCGCAGCGGCGTATTCGGGGCGGCAGCGGGTTGGATCGATGTCCTCCAGGCGCAGCAGGAAGTGCCCGCCGCCGTCGCGGGCGTGGCGCCAGGCAAACCGGGCGCTGAAGGCGTGGCCTAGGTGCAGGAGGCCGGTCGGACTTGGCGCGAACCGGCTGACAATCAACGGCGCGCCTCGGCGGCGAAGCCCAGGGTGGGGCGCCGCACGACCACCCTGGTCGCGCTCGGCAGCTGGTTGAGGAACCAGAGGGCCATGTCCTCCATCAGCGGCGAGCCGATGCTGTCCTCCAGCATCGAGTGATCGACCGGCGCGGCAATCTCGCGCACGGCGGCGGCAAGCGAGGGCAGGTCGGGGCCAGCCGGCACCCACACTTCGACCATGTAGCTATGGCCGTGGATACGGCCATCGGTGTCACGATGGCTGCATTCCACATTCGTCGTCACCGAGACCTCGATCACGGGATACCCCAGGTCTTGTGCGCCTGGATGGCCAGCCGCCATTCGGGATGCGCCAGGCAATAGGCCGCCGCCGCCCGTGTGTTGGCGGCGCGGGCAGGTGAATCCATGGGTGACAGCCAGCGATGCGTGGCAGGAAACGCTGCGAACTGCTCCGGGTCCGCGCCGTGTTGCGGATAGACCAGCTTCAGTTCATCGGCCTGATCCAGCACCAGCGGCGCTCCCGCCTTGGGGCTCACGCACACCCAGTCGATACGCCCCGGCAAAGCCTGCGTGCCGTTCGTCTCCACCGCGATGGAGAAGCCACGCGACCGCAACGCCGCGAGCAGCACCGGATCCACTTGCAGCAGTGGCTCGCCGCCGGTCAGCACCGTGAAGCGGTGTCCCGCATTTGGCCATAGCGCCGCGGCCTCGTCTGCCAGCGAATCGGCATCGGCGAAGCGCGTGCCGCCGACGAACTCTGTGTCGCAGAACGTGCAGATGGCGCTGGCGCGATCCTCCTCGCGCCCCGACCACAGGTTGCAGCCGGCAAAGCGGATGAACACGGCGGTTCGACCGATATTGGCGCCTTCGCCCTGCGCGGTGAGGAAGATCTCCTTCACCGTATAGCTCACGGCAGTGACCCGGCTCGACGCCGCTCGCGCATCAGGCGATAGGCGTCCTCAGGGCGATCGGCGGCCAGGTACGCCTTCAGCAGGGTGAGGCGCACGAGATCAAGCTGGGCGTGGCTGCCGCCAATGCGTTCCAGGTCGGCCGCAATCGGCTCGAGGGCGGCGATGGCCGCTTGGTAGTCGCGTTGCTCGAAGGCGGCGAAGGCGCGGGCGACGGCCGGAACGCAGGGGCCGGAGGGGTAGCGGCCTTGCTGCACCAGGGCCTCGATCTGCTCAGTGCGGGCGGACAGGGCCGTGTCTTCGCCGGCTGCGGCCTGGGCAACGGCGATGTGCATGTCGGAGAAGGCGGCGCCGGCGCGGGGGAACGAAGTCGTGACAAAGGCATGCATCGCGCGCCACGCGTCGGCATCGCGGGGGTGGCCGGCCAGCTCGCGGCGCCACAGGAAGGAGACGCCGTCGTTCAGCTTGCCTCGCGGTGGGCCGGTGTGGACGTCGGGGGCGAACGCTCCGCGGAACAGCGTGTTGGCAGAGGCGGTGTCGCCGGCTTCCAGATGGGCCAGGGCGAGGTGCCAGCTAAGATGGCTGTACAGCGCACCATCGCGGGGATAGGTGGTGAGCCA
>DATJJM010000348.1:0-7945 GCA_035492535.1 Acetobacteraceae bacterium
GATGCTGGTAGACAACCAGCCCTTTGGAACGTCTTGAGGGCACCCGATCGAAGGCGGAGGCGCAGCAAGGCAAGCCGAAGTGCGATTGCGTTGCATAGTTGGCACAGAAAGGTTATGCGCTGTCAATCACGGTTAGCTTACTCTAACGCAGCTGTGCAGCGCCCGCGCAGAAAGCGAGAACCGTCGAAAAACGTGGAAAGACGCGACTTAAAACCCTGCTCGCGTCCCGCGCGCCATCATTGCGCGCGCGAAATCGCCACCTGCCGCGATAGCGCGACGGCCGGCTGCAAGCTCCGGGTGATAAATGTGCCAGACATGAATCATCTCCGGCCAAATCTGCAGATCGACGGCCACATCTGCCGCACCCGCAACCTGTGCGAGACGAATCGCGTCATCGAGCAGTGTCTCCGCGGCACCCACCTGAATCAGCAGCGGCGCAAGTCCGTGCAGCTCAGCGTACAAAGGAGCCGCCAACGGTGAACGCGGATTGGCTCCATTCAGATACTGCCTCGCCATATCGAGTATGCCGGCCTTCTGCACGGTCGGATCCGTCGCGGATTTGCTGATCATGCTTTCGCCGATCGCTTCCATATCGACCCATGGCGAGATCGGCCATCCGCATGCAGGCTGCGGCAGACCCGCGTCGCGGATTGCCACCATCGCGGCCACCACGAGACCGCCGCCAGCCGAATCGCCCGCGATGGTGATGGCTGAAGGTTGAACACCCTCGGCCAACAGGAACCGATAGGCGGCCAGCGAGTCATCAACGGGGGCGGGGAACGGATGCTCCGGCGCAAGCCGATAATCGATCGCCAGCGTTCGCGCTCGTGCCGCACGGCCTGCTTCGACGACGAGATGCCGGTGGCTGTCCAGCGAGCCGATGACATAGCCGCCGCCATGCAGATACAGCACCACCCTTGCCGGATCGGCATCCGCGGTGGCAGACCATTCAGCCTTCACGCCGTTCGCACTGACGGGCTCTACCCTGGCATCGGCGGGCAATTTGTATTGCAGGCCACGCGCATCGATATCGCGCCGCCGCTGTGCGATATCGTCGGGACGGACACGCTTGGCGATGGTCTCACGCAGGGCACGGATTTCCGGATCGCTCATGCATCCCTCCTATTTCGGCTTCACACCGGCATCGGCGTCCTGCTGCCGCACTTCGGCAATAGATAGCTGGAAGAAGCGAGCGAAGTCGAATACCGTGGTGTCCTCCTGGTTCCAGCAGACATAGCCACGGCAGTCCTTGGGGCGCGCTTCGTAAACGGTACAGCGGCGGTTCTCGCCCAGGAACTGGCAGGTGGCGAAACCGCTCTTGATGCGCTTGCTGCCTTTGCGTGTCTTTTCAACGATATGCTTTGCCTCGAACGCAGGCACCGTCATCTTCAGGTGTTTCGCCAGACGGCGAATGTCGTTACGGCTGACTTCGACATAGCCCGCGGACCGACAGCAGAACGCTGGGCACTTCATGCAATCAAGCGACTCGCTGGACATGACCGCAGTGTGACGGCGGTTCAGGAAACGAGCAAGCAGAGCCTACTCTTTTACGCCACCCGCCATCAGGCCGCTCACCAGGTAGGCGCGGACGAGGAATGTGAACACCAGTACCGGCAGCATCACCAGCACCCCGGCCGCGGCGATCTTGCCCCACTCCCAGCCCGCATACTGCATGAAATTGACGATGGCGACCGGCGCCGTCATTGCCCGGGTCCGCGTCAGGATCAGCGCGAAGAAGAAATCGTTCCACGACAGGATGAAACACAGGATCCCCGTCGCAGCGAGCCCCGGCGCCGCCAACGGCAAGGCGATCCGCAGGAACGCGCTCCACACGCCACAGCCATCGATCCAGGCCGCCTCCTCGAGCGAACGAGGCACCGCCGCGAAGAACCCCCGCATCGACCAGATCACCAGCGCCAGGTTGAACGTCACGTAGATCAGGGCGAGGCCGGTCACGGTGTCCATCAGTCCCGCCCAGGTGAACGCCAGGAAGAATGGGATGGTGAAGGCGATTGGGGGCGCCATGCGCGTCGCCAGGATCCACAGCCCGATCTGCCGCGCCCCGCGGAACTGCGCGCGCGCCAGCGCATAGGCCGCCGGCACGCCAAGCAGCAGGGAGAACGCCGTCGAGAACCCGCTCGCCAGCAGGCTGTGAACGAACGAACCCGGGAACTGTCCGTTCCACAACGACGTGTAATTCTCCAGCGTCGGCACGAAACGCCAACTCGCACTCATGATGTCGTCGTTGTGCCGGAACGACATTTGCAGCAGCCACAGCGCCGGCAACAGCACCACGCCCAGGATCAGCACGCCGAACCCCTCGGCAATCCCGCGGCGCCTAATCATCGATTGCCTCGCCGCCCATGCGGTTCACCACCAGCGACAGTATGAACACGCCGGCCACCATCAGCGTCGCGACCGCGCTGCCGTAGCCCCAGTAGGAAAAATTGAAGGTCTGCTGGAAGGCGTAATAGTTCGTGACCTCGGTCGCACCGCCCGGCCCGCCGTCTGTCAGCACATAGATCAGCGGAAAGGCCTTGATGCTGTCGATCAGGCGGAACAACGCTGCCACCACCAGCGTCGGCCGTATATACGGCAGGCGCACATGCCAGAACAGTTGCGTCGCATTCGCGCCATCGATGCGTGCGGCTTCCTGCGGTTCTTTCGGCACCATCTGCAAGGCCGCCAGCAACATCAGCATGGTGAACGGGAACCATTCCCAGGTATCCGCCGCGGCAATCGCCCAGATCGCTGTGCGGGCATCAGTGATCAGCGAGTGGATCGGCAACCCGAGCCACGCCAGCAGTTGGTGCAGCGGGCTGATGTCCGGCGTATAGATGATCTTCCATATGATCGCCACCACGATCGGCGGCAGCACCATGGGGACCAGGAATCCGGTGCGGAGTGCCTCAAGGAAGCGCGACGGCCGGTCCAACAGCAGCGCCAGACCCAGCCCTACGAGAACCTGAGTGACGACTGTCACGACAGACAGCTCTATCTGCACCCAGACCGAGTCCCAGAACTCATCAGTGGCAATGATCTGCCGGTAGTTCCCTAGCGGGTCCGAGAAATCAAACGCCGTATCGGGATTGACCGGCGTCAGCGGCGTGAGGCTGGTGACCAGCAGGTAAGCCGCCGGTCCTAGCGTCACCACAGCCAGCACTATCAAGGCAGGCAGCAGGCCAAAGCGGAACGCACGGCGCTGCTGCGCCGCCCAACCGACTGCCGGGCGTGGCGCCAACGGCTACAGCTTCACGCCGGCGCGCTTCAATTGCATCAGCGCGTTCTGCTGCGCCTGCGCCATCGCCTCCTTGGCGGTCTTTTGCCTGGATACGATATTCTGGATAGCAACATCGATCTCATGATCGACGGGTGGATAGGGTGGCACCGTGCGGTACGCTGTGTAGCCCTTGGCACCAAGCTCGAGCGTGTCTAGGTAAAGCTGTGCGACGTTCACGCCGTTGACCTGCATCTTCTGCCTGAACTCCGGCCGCTGGATGATCGAACGCCGGGTCACCGAGCTGTAGCCATGGTCATTGAACATGCGCAGCAGCAGTTCCTCGGACATCGACCACTTGATGAACTCCCATGCGGCGGCCTTGTTGCGTGAGCCGACCGGTATGCCCCAGCCATGCGCGGCGACGTTCGGGAAGCGTCCTTTCGGTCCCGCCGGGGTCAGTGACAAGGAACAGGTGCTGGCGACCTTGCTGTCCTTCTGCGCCATCTGCACCAGGAACGTCTCGTTGCTGGACGAATAGTTGGCACGCCCCTGCTTCAAGGTCTCCAGCACCTGGTCATAGGTGTAGGACAGGATGCCATCCGGACCGTAATCACGCAGCACGTTGCAGAAGTACTCGGCCGCCTCGATGGCTTCCGGCGTATCCAGCACCGGCATCAGATCAGTCGGCGGGTTGCGGAACACGTTGCCGCCAAATCCCTGCAGGAACGGGATGAACGACCAGCCATAGTGGTTCTCGACGACGATCGCGGGAATGCCGTCCTTGCGGTTGACGGCCTTCAGAACCGTCGTCAGCTCATCGAAGGTGTCCGGCAGCTTCAGCCCAGCCTGTTGGATCAGGTCGTAGCGCGATGCGCCCGCCATATGCACGTCGGCGATCCAGGGAATGGCGCACAATCGCCCTTGCCTGTCCTTGAATGCCGCCGTTGCCCCCGGAAGGAAATCGCCGGCATTCCAATCGGCGGGCGTCTTCTTCGTATCGTCTATGAAGTCGGAAAGCGGCACCACCCAACCAGCGCCGACCCACCGCCCCGAGAAGATGAAGGTGACGTTGATCACGTCATGCGCGTCGCTCTTGGTGGACAGTTCGATATCCATGCGCTGGTTGTAGATTGGAAACGACGGCGTCTCGTAGTTCACCTTGGCGCCGGTCGCCTGTTCGAATTCCGGAATGTAATCGGCGAGGAATTTGGGATAGGACGAGCTCCAGCAGCTCACATTGAGGGTCACGCCGGACAGCGGCTTCGCACCGCCCTGCGCCGGCGCCCTGCCCGGCAGCGTCAGCAACGCGGCACCACTCGCGGCCGAGGCGAGCACCTGCCGGCGCCGGATGCGCCGCGTGGATACCTTCATTGCGTTCCTCCCGATCCCGGTTCCGCAACACTGCGAAGCTCCGCGAATGTTGGCAAGGCGCCGGCATTTGAGTGCACTACCGGAGAACCAGGAGGCCGACGTCATGACATTGCGCGCGGAATTGCAGGCCCATCTCCAGAGCGAGCTTGATGATCCCGCCATCGCCCGAACTCTGGTCGATATCGTTTGGCAGGACGCACTCTCCTGGCGAGCGCCAGTCATTCCTGTCGATCAGGTCACGGCGATTGTGGCCTTCACGTTCGGGAACCGGATGTTGCCGAACGGCAATCGCGAACCCGGGCCGGTGAACGACGCACTCGCGGATGTTGTTGCTGCACTGCACCAGAAAACCAGTGCGCGCATTTTCGCCCAGTGGGAAGTGGCGTCGGCGCTGCGTCATGACGTGCCGCAAGATCGCCTGACGACAATCAATCCGGCACGCGATGGGCGCGGCGAGCCGGCCTATCTCAGCACGTCCGGCGTGCTGGAGGAGATCGCACGACTGGTGCCCCCGCAGTCACTCGGTCGTGTGGCGACCGTGGCATTCGCCGATCACCTCCATCGCTGCGTCGCCACAGCCCGGCGCCTTGGGTTCGATGCCTACGCACCTGCCGGAGTGATGATGCCCGCCACCTATGACCCGCTATCCGGCCAAGCCTGGTGCCGCGGCCGCCTGGCCTACCTGCTGCACGACATGATGATTCGCGTCACGGAGCGACGCGCAGATGTGGTGGGCAGCGGGTGGGGCTGAGCAGGGACGAGGAGTGGGATAGTTCCTACCAAAACTTCATGAGACCGGCGGTAGAAGCAGATTTTGGGGTTTGACCGGGTCAAAATGCCGCCCTAATGTGCTGCCCGCTAAGTTAGCAGCACTATAACGTTCGCCCGCCAAAGGGCGGGTACCACAGGGAAGGAGAAACGGCTTTGACGAAATTGAGCCGGCGTTCGGTAATCGGGGGGACTCTGGGATTGGCGGCGGCGGGAACACTCGCACGGCCTTATATTGCCAACGCTCAAGCGAAAACAGCGGTCTGCTGGCTCAATCAGGGCTTCGTCAAGGCGGAAGACGAAGCAATGAACAAGACCTGCCAGGACTACATGAAGGCCAGCGGCAACAAGCTCGATTACAGCATCATGCCGTTCATGGCGATGAACCAGAAGACGATCTCGGCGCTGACCAGCGGCGACGTTCCAGATCTGATCTTCGCGGATGCGCCATCATCGATCATCCCGCAGAATGCATGGGACGACAAAATCGTAGACGTCAGCGACGTCGTTGCGCCTTATGAGTCGCAACTCCACGAGACTGCGAAGTTGGGCGCCACTTTCTACAACAAGGTGACCAAGAAGCGCAGCTATTACCTGTGCCCGATCAAGCAGGGAGCGACACCGTTCCACGTCTGGGGCGATCTGGTCGAGAAGGCCGGCTTCAAGATGTCGGACATCCCACCGAAGTGGGACGATCACTGGAAGTTCTTCGCGCAGATGCAGGCGCCGTTGCGCGCCAAGGGCATGCGCAAGGTGTATACGTGCGGGCTGCAGGTCACCACGGTTGGACCGAACGACGGGAACAACGTCTTCACTCACTTCCTGATCGCCAACGGCGGCGAAGGCATTATCACACCAGACGGCAAGTTGCATGTCGATGACCCGAAGGTCCGCGAAGCGGCCATCAAGTCGGTCGAGCTCATGACGGATCTGTACAAGCAGGGCGTGGTGCCGCCGGAGGCGCTGAGCTGGAATGATGCCGACGACAACAACGGCTACCATGAAAAGCTGTTCGTCATGGACTTCGACGGTACGCTGTCGACCGAACTGGCGATGATCAACGACAAGCAGGCGTTCTATCACGACATGCAGACGCTGGCGCCGAAGCTGAAGAATGACGGCACGCCGATGAAGACGCAGATCAACGCTGGTGGCGGCTTCATCCCCAAGGGCGCCAAGAACGCTGAAGTCGCCAAGGATTTCATGAAGTACTTCATGCAACCCGAGGTGATGAACACGAACCTGAAGGGCGGCCTGGGGCGTTGGTTCCCGACCATCCACTCTGTCGTCGAGAAGGACCCCTGGTGGCTGAACAGCGGCGAGCCATGCCTGAAGCCCTACATCGAAGAGGGCGTGCTGAACCCAACTCTGCCTGTGTATGAGGGTTATTCACCAGCCTGGGGCCAGGCCAATGCCGAGCAGCTCTGGGGCCAGGCGCATGCCGACGTGATCAAGAACGGCATGAAGGTCGCTGATGCCGTTGACAAGGCTTTTAAGCGCTGCAGTGAAATATTCGCGAAGGTCACGATGTAATTCTGGCGAGAGGCGAACATGAGCGTCACACAGCAGGCACTGACCGCCGGACGAGCCGTAGGCACCCGCCCGTTGCGGCGTGCCTGGCACGGCGGGGTGCTCGGATCCGAGTACATCTGGGCAATCGCTTTCGCCCTCCCCTATATCGCGGTGTTCTTCGCATTCGTTCTCTACCCGATCGTGTACGGGCTCTGGCTGGGCGGCCAGCCAGAACTCTACGAGCAGCTGTTCGCTGATCCACGCTACCTCACCGCGGTCGGCAACACGCTGCTCTATGTTGGCATCGGCGTGAACGTGAAGATGTTCCTGGCATTCCTCTTGTCAGGTTTCTTCATGCGCAAGCGCTGGTGGATCAAGGCGCTGCTGGTGGTGTTCATCCTGCCGTGGGCCACGCCGGCGTTGCCTGCCTACATGTCGATCCACTGGTTCGTGAACGGCCAGTGGGGCATGTTGAACAACATCCTGTACTACCTGTTCGGGATCGACGGCCCGGTCTATCTGAACGATCACTGGATGGGGCTGGCGTGCAATATCGGCGCCTACATCTGGAAGAACCTGCCGTTCTGGACCATCATCCTGCTGGCCGGGCGCATGGCCATCCCGCAGGAACTGTACGAGGCTGCAGCCGTCGATGGCGCCACCGGCGTACGCCGCTTCCTGCACGTCACCTACCCGCTGATGGCGAACCTCTATCTGGTCTGCATCCTGCTGGATACGGTGTTCGCACTCGGTGACTTCAACGCGACATTCTTTGTCTCCGGCGGCGGTCCGGCGATGTCCACCGAGGTGCTCGCCACGCTGGGCATCCGTTACGCCTTCACGGTGGCGCTGCCACGGCTGGGTGTTGCCTGCGTGATGTCTGCCTTGCCGCTGCTGATCCCGCTCGTGTTCATCCTGATGCGGAAATTGCGCCCGGCGGAGGGTCAGCTATGAGCGCTTCAACCGCGAACCGGCGCCTGCATGGCATGGGGTCGCCGCTGCATTACCGGCTTCAGCGCTGGGGGGTCGAGAGCCTGTGTCTGCTGCTGGGCGCAGTGTTGTTCATCTGGACGG
>DATJJM010000349.1:0-37034 GCA_035492535.1 Acetobacteraceae bacterium
GAGGCGTCTCGCAGGCGGATGGAAGAGCATAACAGGCTGCTCTACGTGGCACTGACCCGCGCGGAGGATCATCTGCTGGTGTGCGGTTGGCAAACTCGCCGCGCGCTCGATGATGCCTGTTGGTACCGGTTGGTTGAACGCGGTTTCGATGCATTGCCCGCACAGTCGGCGGACGGTGCGCGACGTTACGCCGTGCCCCAATTGGATGAGCCGGAAGGCCCGCCAGCCACCGATTCGAAACCCTCCGTCGCCGTGTTGCCGGCATGGCACGCACAGCCGCCACCTGCAGAGGGATTGCATCCCGTACGCCTCGCCCCCAGCCGGCCGGAGAACGCTGAGTTGGGTCCTGTGCCGGCTGCCGCCTCACCCTTGGCGGCACGCGGTGCGTCTAACAACCGATTTCAACTCGGCAAACTGGTTCACACCCTCCTGCAACACCTTCCCGACTTGCCGGCATCCGAGCGTGCCGGCGCAGCCCGCGCCTGGCTCGAACGGTCAGCCGTTGCCGACGCGGATGAGCTGACGCAGGAGATCCTGGCGATCCTGGATCACCCCGAGCTGGCACCGCTGTTCGATCCTGGCAGCCGTGCCGAAGTGCCATTGACCGGTGTCGTTGCCAACTCGGTCATCGGAGGGTTGGTCGATCGCCTGGCGGTGCTGTCGGATCGGGTGGTGATCGCCGACTTCAAGACCAACAGGCGCCCGCCGGCGCGGATCGAGGACACGCCCGTCTTGTATTTGCGCCAGATGGCCGCATACCGGTCCGTCCTTCAAGCTCTGTTCCCGGACCGTCCCGTCGCCTGTGCCCTGGTCTGGACCCAGGCGGCCCGCGTCGCCATGCTACCTGACCGGCTGTTGGACTTGCATGCACCGATCCCCACATAGCGGCCAACCAGAATGTTGAGGTTGAGATGAGCACAAATACCAAACCTGTCACCGACCAGACCTTCTCCACCGATGTACTGAAAGCCGATGGCCCTGTGCTGGTGGACTTCTGGGCTGAGTGGTGCGGCCCGTGCAAGATGATCGGGCCGGCACTGGAGGAACTCGCTGGTGAGTTCGCCGGCAAGTTGACGGTGGCCAAGGTCAACATCGACGACAACCCTGTTACGCCGAACAATTATGCCGTGCGCGGCATTCCGACGCTGATCCTGTTCAAGGATGGCAAGCCCGCCGCGACTCAGGTGGGCGCACTGCCGAAGAGCCGGTTGAAGGACTGGATTTCGTCCAACCTTTGAGCCGCTTCACCGCGACCTACCGCGTCCGTGCGGAAGCCCGGTCGATCGAGGCGCGGGCGCGGGCGATCGCGGTCGAGCAGAGTGTCGAGATGCCGTTGGAGGCTATCGACGATCGACGCATCCTTGACGATATCGTCGGTGCCGTAGAGGCGATCGAGGATTGCGGCGACGGCACCTTCAACGTGCGCGTGGCACTGGCAACCGCGACCGTTGGCGGCGATGCCGGGCAGTTGCTGAACATGGCGTTTGGCAACACGTCGCTGCATGACGACGTGATTCTGGCGGACGTCGATGGCGAGTTGCCACTCGGTGGCCCAGGTCATGGCATCGCCGGGTTGCGCAAGCGGCTCAACGTGTCTGGCCGGGCGCTGACCTGTTCGGCCCTGAAACCGCAAGGGCTGTCGGCCTCGCGTCTGGCATCGCTCGCGGAGCGATTTGCGCGAGGCGGGATCGACTTCATCAAGGATGATCACGGCCTTGCCGATCAGTCGTACTCGCCATTCGCTGAACGGGTCGCGGCGATCGCCAGTGCCGTTGGACAGAGCCGGTATGTTCCGAGCCTGTCGGGCAACCTCGAGACGATGCGTCGCCAGATCGAGATCGCGAGCGCGCACGGAATCGATACGGTGCTGATTGCACCGATGATCGCCGGCTGGAGCACCTTCCAGACGTTGACCCGCGACTATCCGGACATCGCGTTCTTTGCGCATCCATCAATGGGCGGGGCAGCCCGCATCGCACCGGAGCTGCTGATCGGCAAGCTGTTCCGCCTGATCGGTGCCGACGCCGTGATATTCCCCAACCACGGTGGACGCTTCGGCTATACGCCTGCGGTGTGCCTGCGCCTTGCCACCGAGGCACGCACGCAACGAGCCGGTATTGAGTCCAGCTTGCCCGTGCCTGCGGGTGGGATGACCGTGGACCGGGTGCCGGAGATGCTTGACTTCTACGGTCCCGACGTGATGTTGCTGATCGGCGGCAATCTGCTCGCGGCGCGAGAGCGGCTGACCGAGGAGACCGCCAACTTCACTCATGCTGTCGCGCAGCACAGGTATCGCTGAAATGGACATCGAACAGAAGCAGGACTTCCGTGCGTTCCATGATTACCGGTGGGACGATGTGGTCTGCATGCCCTACAAGGAAGATGGCAGTGCGCCCTTCAAGGCGATCTCGCGCCAGGTCTTGTTTTCCGAAGGGCAGCTTGGCTGCGAATTGCGCTACTTCGAAATGGCGGCGGGTGGCTTCTCCACGTTGGAGCGGCACGAGCACATGCATGCGGTGATGATATTGCGTGGCCGCGGCCTGTGTCTCGTCGGCGATGTGGTGCGACCGGTGCAGGCGTTCGATCTGGTGACGATCCCACCCTGGACCTGGCATCAGTTCCGCGCCACGGACGGGGAGGCGCTCGGCTTTCTTTGCATGGTGAACGCCGTGCGTGACAAGCCGCAATTGCCCACCGAACAGGAACTGGCCGAACTGAAGGCGCACCCGGACATTGCCGCCTTCCTTGCTGCTTAGTCCGGACGTCCTCGCCCTGAAAGGTGCTCCAGCAGCAACGGCGCGGCGGCGAGTTCCTGCCGCTTCTCGTTGAGCAGGCGTTCGCCCCCCACCGCGTAGACTGCGACGGCTGCCAGCAGATCGCGTAACCGTGCCGGCGCATTGGCATCGAACGGCAGCACGCAGCCACCCGTGCGCCGCGCCAGATCGAGGAACACCTCGGCGTCGCGCTTCGCGTTCCAATCCGCGGTGTCGTGCAGGACGATCAGCTTGATGCCTTTCAGACCCATCGCGTCGGCGAGCTTCCGGCCGCGAATTGGGGACTCTTCGAAGACGTCGCCGATGTAGACGACCACCCGGACACTCGTGTTAGCCAGCGCCCGAGAGAGAATTGGCAGCAGTCGCGTGGTTCCCGCAATGCAGGAGATGCCGGCGGCACGGTCGCGGAGCTTGTTGGGGTCGGACGTGAACTCGGTGAAGGTGTGCAGCATCGAGCCGCCATGCACCGCGAGCGCGACATCCAATTCACCCGGCAGTGCCTTGACCAGTGCATCCGTTACGGTCCGTGCCGTCGCCCAGGCTGGCCCGCGTGAGGCTGTCGCATCGAAGCCGAAGATCAGCCGTGGTCGGGTTGGACCCGCCTCTGCGACCTGCGTCGCGCCGAATGGCAGCAAGGAGCGGATGAACCCCAGCAGCGTTGGCGTCTGCTGGGGTTGCTCTTCTGGCTCCGGCTCCTGATCCGGAACCAGTACGAAATTCCGCTTATCGCTCAGTGCCACAACCTCTTCGAAGCAATCGCCGCTCCTTCCGCGAGCGACCCTAGCTTGCGGAACGCGATCTCACGGTCCACCCGTCCCGCCGTGCCGACCGAAGTGGCGAACCCGCAATCCGTTCCCGCCATCACCCGCTCACGCCCGACGATATCGGCGAACCGGCAAATGCGCTGCGCAACCAGCTCTGGATGCTCAATGTAGTTCGTGCAGGTGTCGATCACACCTGGAATCAGCACCTTGTCATCCGGCAGTTTGACCTCCTTCCACACGGCCCATTCATGCTCGTGCCGCGGATTGGCCGCCTCGAAGGAAATCGCCTGTGGCTTCGCCTTCAGGATGATGGGGAGTATCTTCTGCAACGGAATATCGAAGTCATGCGGCCCTTCATAATTCCCCCAGCACAGATGCAGTCGCGCAGAACCCGCCGGCACATTCGCCAGCGCGTGGTTCAGCGCCTCCACCTGTTGCTCAGCCTGTTTCAGGAACTCGGCTTCGCTCAGGTCCTGGAACCCGGTATGCCGCGCCATCGCAAGATCAGGACTGTCGAGCTGCACGACGATACCGGCGTTGGCGATCGCCTCGTATTCTTCCTGCATGGCATTGGCGATCGCGCCGATATACGCCGCATGGTTCGGATAGTGGCGGTTCGGCTGGAATGTGGAGACCACGCCAGGTGACGCCGCCGGCATGAACGCATCCACTGGCTTGGATGCTGCGATCGCAGCCTTGAAGTTATCGATGTCCCGCTGTGCCGACTCGTGGTCCTGCCGCCGGATGTCGCCGGTGCAGCACAGCCGGCGGATCTGCTGCGGCCCGATGAACAGTTCCAGCCGCCGGCGGAAATCCGGGTAATCGGCCACGTCGCGATTTGGTTTCGGCTGAAACGGCTCGCCGCCGAAGCCGGTGAGGCGTTCGTGCACATAGGTGGCGTAGCCGACCTTGCTGGTTTCGCCATCGCTCACGACGTCGATGCCGATAGAGACCTGTCGCGCAACGATATCGGCGACGGCCTGCTTTACCAGGGCCTCGAACTGCGCACGGTCATACGGTTCGTCGCGGTCTTTCTTGATCAGCAGTTCCACCAGAGGCTGCGGCCGCGGCAGGCTGCCGACATGGGTGGTCAGGATGCGATCAGTGCTGGTTTTCATGGCGCGCCTCCTTCAATGCCAGAGTTTCGCTGATGCGAGCTTCGCACCTTCCACCAGCGCGCCGAGCTTGCGGTAGGCGATCTCCGGATCCACCCGTCCCGCGTGACCCACGAAGGTGGCGAAGCCGCAATCGGTGCCGGCCATGACGCGCTCGCGCCCCACGATGTCGGCGAACTGGCAGATGCGCTGCGACACCAGCTCCGGATGCTCGATGTAGTTGGTGCAGGTGTCGATGACACCGGGGATCAGCACCTTGTCGTCGGGGATCTTTGCTTCCTTCCAGACCGCCCATTCATGCGCATGGCGCGGATTCGCCGCCTCGAACGAGACCGCCTGCGGCTTCGCCTTCAGAATGATCGGCAAGACCTTCTGCAATGGGATATCGAAGTCGTGCGGGCCCTCGTAGTTGCCCCAGCACAAATGCAGCCGGGCCGAACCCGCCGGCACATTCGCCAGTGCGTGGTTCACCGCCTCTACCTGCTGTTCGGCCTGCTTCAGGAACTCAGCTTCGCTCAGGTCCTGGAACCCGGTGTGGCGCGCCATGGCCAGGTCCGGGCTGTCGAGCTGCACCACGATGCCGGCCTTCGCGATCGCCTCGTATTCCTCGCGCATCGCATCGGCCACCGCGCCGATATAGGCAGCGTGGTTGGGGTAATGCCGGTTCGGCTGGAACGATGACACCACGCCCGGCGACGCCGCCGGCATGAACGCATCCACCGGATGCGACGCCGCGATTGCCGCCTTGAAGTTGGCGATGTCGGTCTTTACCGCCTCATGGTCGCTGATCTTGATGTCGCCGGTGCAGCACAGCCGATGAAACACCTGCGGCCCGGTGAACTGGACCATCCGGTTGCGGAACTCGGGATAGTCGGCGAGGTCGCGCTGTGGCTTCGGTGTAAACGGCTCGCCACCGAAGCCGGTGAGCCGCTCCTTGATGTAGGTCGCGTAGCCGACCTTGCTGGCCTCGCCATCGCTGACCACATCGATGCCAACCGTCACCTGATGCGCAACGATTTCGGCGACCGCCTTGGTCACCTGCCGATCGAACTCGGCGTGGTCATATGGCTCGTTATGGTCCTTCTTCACCAGCAGATCGACCAGCGCCTGCGGCCGAGGCAGGCTGCCGACATGGGTGGTCAGGATGCGATCTGTGCTGAGCTTCATGGCGTTTCCCTCCCGGATTTTGCCGGATGGTACAGCCTGTCCCGCGCCTGCGCGAGTCGTCACAAAAGGGCAAGATATTCGCGTTGTTCCCAGTCGGTGACATCGGCAAGGAAGCGGCTGATCTCGGCTTCTTTCAGCAGGATGAAGTAATCGATGAACTGATCGCCGAATGCCTCCCGGAAGCACGCGTTGCCTCGCAACGCGGCGATCGCCTCCATCAACGACCGGGGCAGCATCGGTGCATCCGCGCTGTAGGGCGTGTCGGCCGACGCGCCCGGATCGGCATCGCTCGCAATCCCATCCAGCCCCGCGGCGATCTGCGAGGCCATGTAGAGATAGGGGTTTGCGCCCGGCTCGCCCACACGGTTCTCCAGGTGGTCGTCGATCACGCGCACCATCGCCGCGCGATTGTCATGGGCCCACACGATGTGATCCGGCGCCATCGAGTTCGGCCGATACCGCTTATAGCCGTTGATCGTCGGTGTGCTGAACGCGGCCGCCGCCGCGGCATGGCGCAGCAGCCCGCCCATCCACGCACGCGCCAGCTTCGACAAACCGGCGAATAGATTCCGCCCCTCGGCATCATCCAGCGAGTGATGCAGATGCCAGCCGGATGATGCCACATGCGGCAACTGCGGCCGGCACATGAAGCTCGCCAGGTAACCCATGCGGGCAAAGACCTGCTTCGTCGCGCTGCGGAACAGCAGCATCGCATCCGCCGATTCCATGCCGGCCGTGGCGCCGAACGTCACCTCCACCTGGCTTGGTCCGAACTCGACTTCCATCGACCGCAGCGGCAAACGCAGCGCCTGCAAATGTCCGCGCAGCGTCTCCATCAGCGGATCGAGCGCGTCGTAGCGAAGCTCGGTCAGATACTGATATCCGTGGTTCAGCGGTGCGACGCGGGGTGGCGGCCCCGGCATGCCGATCTCATCCGGGGGCGGTATCTCATCGAGGCATTTCAGCAGGTGGAACTCGACCTCCAGCCCGGCACGCCACGTGTATCCACGTTCGCCCAGACGGCTCAGCATACGGTGCATCAGGGCGCGCGTGCAGAACGGATGCGGCGTGCCATCCAGTCGATACAGGTCACACAGCACCCACCCGGTATGCGGTGCCCACGGCAAGACGCGGAATGCCGTCGGATCGGCGACCATGACCATGTCGCCCGCGCCATCGCCGTTCGGCGCGAACACCGGAAACGCGGTGCGTCCCGATAGGTCCTTCAGCACCATCGTCGCCGTGCACGTGACGCCCGAGCGCAACGCGCCCACCGCCTCGGACGCGATCAACGTCTTGCCACGCACCACGCCATGCGCGTCGGAAAATCCGAAGCGCACGACGCCTAGTTTCGTGATCTGTGCCGCAATCGCATCCGCCGCGTCCTGTTGCGCCTGCGTCCAGAGGCCATGGCGCGCGACGAAGTCGCTCACACTCTCTCCAGCGCCGCTGCCAGCCACGGCGTCGCCAGGCGTCGCTCTTCTTCCAACCGCGGCCAGTAGCTCTGCCAGCCCTGCACCGGCACCACCGCATCGATTGTCGCCGGCCCGGGCACCATGTCCGCGCCGGACGTCAGCAGCGGTTCGCGCCCTGCCGCGACATCGTCAATCGCGCGGAAGATCAGCCGCCGAGCAGCCGTGATGATCCGGTCGGAATAGCCGAGATGTTCCTTCGTGCGATCCTGGATCGCACCCATGCTCTCCACCGCCCACTGGTCATGCACATTGATGTCCATGCCCATGCCGGTGAAGGTGAGCGTGCGCTGCTCATCGGGGTCATAGCCCCAGTCGTTTGCCTGCCCTGCGTGCGGCACGTAATCCGGCAGCGAGTGGTTCGCCAGCCGCTGCGCGCGCATCGTCGCCTTGTCCACCGGCGTGGCAAAGCTGGTGAACGCCGCATACCAGTAGCAATGCGTATCATCGATCGGCACGTGCCACTGGGTGATTGACATCTCGCGGCTCAGCGGAATCACGAACCCATGAGGGAAGAGCATGTTGGTGATCCGCAGATGCAGCACGTCATCGTTCAGCGGTCGCCGCGTGATGATGCGCAAGCCGTACGGCGTTTCTTCCGATTCCAGCTGGGGATTCGGTACTTCGCGCAGCAGCTGCGACATCGGGATATCGGCGCCGATGGTCGCAGCACGGAATTGGCGCCCATACCCTGCATCGGAGATCGCTTCATCCTCGAAGAACCGGTGCAGGAAGCTGGCATGGGCCGGATCGATCCCGATCTCCAACGCCTGCAACCAGTTGCACGACCACATGCCCTTGAAGGCGAACACATGCGAGTCGGGCGCGGTGAGGCAATCGAAGCCGGGCAACGGCGGCGGCTCTCCGGGCCCGAGATACGTCCAGATGATCCCCGCCCGTTCGATGCACGGATAAGCCGGCTGCCGCACTTTCTGGTGGAACGTGCTGCCTGCCGGTTCTGCCGGCTGTTCCAGGCACGCGCCGCTTGCGTCGTACAGCCAGCCATGGAACGGACAGCGCAGCCCGCCATCCTCGCACCGCCCGAACGCCAAGTCGGCGCCGCGATGCGCGCAGTGCCGATGCAGCAATCCGACGCGCCCGGACGGCTCGCGGAACAGCACCAGGTCCTCGCCCAGCAGCCGCACGCGCTTCACCGGCCGAGGCCCGTCGAGTTCCTCCACCAACGCCGCCGGTTGCCAGTAGCGGCGCATCATGTCGCCGCACGGCGTGCTCGGTCCGCTCTCGGTGATGCGCCGGTTGTTGGCTGCGGTCAGCATGCTGGGCCTCCAATCGCGGCCCAGGGTGTATTTTCATCCCCGCAATGGCAAGCGTGTCGCGTCAGTGCTGCCGTAGGAACTTCAGTACGGCGGCGTTGAAAGCATCAGGCTTTTCCCACGCCACCGAGTGGCCCGCATCGTCGATCACCACCCAGTCATGGTGCTTGATATGCGCCGCCCAGGCGCGCATCAGCGCCTGCGGCGCATAGAGATCGGCATCGGCGCACAGTACCAGCGTGGGCGTCGGGATCGTCTCCACCTTGGCGAAGGTGTTCGGCGTATGCAGCGGCTGCGACGGTGCATTCGGCTGGCGTGCGTGCTCCTCGATATCGACCCAGCGCGCGACGCCCTCGGGATCGGTGCCGCGATACGACAGGCCGAGCTCGATATACTGGCCTGGCAGCTTGTCGAGCCCGGGGATGGCGATGCGCTGCACGAAATCCGTCATCTGCTTTTCCGAGAATGAACCAGTGCTGGCGGCGATGATCAGCCCGCGCAGATGCTCGGGATGCCACGCGGCGTAGTCCAGCGCGGCGAATCCGCCACCGGCGGTGCCGAGCAGGTAGAAATGGTCCAGCTTCAGCGCCGTCACCAGCGCATCGAGATCACCTGCGATGCTGCCTGGCTGCGGACCGGTCTCCGGTTTGGCGATGCTCTTGCCCCAGCCGCGCCGATCGAACGCGATGACGCGATAGCCAGCGCGCAAGAACGCCGCGTCCTGCGGCGCCCAGTTTGCGCTGGTGCCGGTGTTGGCGTGCAGCAGGATGATCGGTGTGCCCTTGCCGCCGGTGTCGGTGTACCAGAGCCGCACGCCGGGCAGATCGGCGTAGGCGCCCTGTGGTTCGGCGGCGAGCACAGGCGTGGTGGCGAGCAGGCAGGCGAGCAGCAGCAACAGGCGCATCGGTTTCCCCCGGTTGGTTGGCGTCTCGTATATACAAGTCTCCACGTATTCTGACGCAGCAGCTCTGTGATATCGCGGCTGGCGTGCAGCACTCGCAGGATGTGGATGGGACGTGGCGCAGGATCATAAACAATCAGGTACGAAAACACTTTCAAGGTATCAGAAGGTCCGTGTCAGCCAGGCGCTGGCGCCTCACATTCAAAGATTAACGGCAGGTTATGGTGCCCCCGGCGCCGGTCAAGCACTCACCCATTGCTGCACCGCACCCCATTGCCGCCCCACCCCCAACCGCGCTACCACCGCGCCAGCCGGGCCACCCGGCGCACAACAGCCGCGGCCCCACCCGCGCCCCTGCGAAGGACCCTGCCCATGGCCCGCAACAAGATCGCCCTCATCGGCGCCGGTAACATCGGCGGCACGCTTGCCCACCTCATCGGTCTCAAGGAACTCGGCGACGTCGTGCTGTTCGACGTGTTCGGTGGCGTCGCCGCCGGCAAGGCGCTTGACATTATGCAATCCGGCCCGGTCGAGGATTTTGACGCCCACATGACTGGCGGCTCCAGCTACCATGCCATCGAAGGCGCCGACGTCGTCATCGTCACGGCCGGCTTCCCGCGCACGCCCGGCATGTCGCGCGACGACCTCATCGGCAAGAACGCCGGCGTGATCGCCGAGGTCGCCGACGGCATCAAGACCCACTGCCCGGACGCCTTCGTGATCGTCATCACCAACCCGCTCGACGCGATGGTCTACGTGATGCAGCAGAAGTCCGGCCTTCCCGCCAACAAGGTCGTCGGCATGGCCGGTGTGCTGGACAGCTCGCGCTTCCGTCTGTTCCTCGCCCATGAGTTCGGCGTGTCGGTGGAGGACGTCAACGCCTTCGTGCTCGGCGGCCACGGCGACACCATGGTGCCGCTGACCCGCTACTCCACGGTCGGCGGCATCCCGGTGCCCGACCTGATCAAGATGGGATGGACCACCCAGGCGAAGATCGACGCCATCGTGCAGCGCACTCGCGACGGCGGCGGCGAGATCGTCAAGCTGCTGGAGCGGGGCAGCGCCTTCTATGCGCCTGCCGCCAGCGCCGTCGCGATGGCCGATGCCTATCTGAAGGACAAGAAGCGGGTGCTGCCCTGTGCGGCGCTGCTGAACGGCGAATACGGCATGAAAGACCTGTATGTCGGCGTCCCCGTCGTCCTCGGCGCCGGCGGCATCGAGCGTATCGTCGAAGTGCAACTGAACGCGCACGAGAAGGCCGAATTCGAAAAGTCCTGCTCCGCGGTCCGGGAACTGGTCGAAGCCGCGAAGAAGCTGATCGGATAATGTCGCCCCTGCGCACGGTGGCGAGGGGGCATCAATGAACATCCACGAATACCAGGCGAAAGACCTGCTGAAGCGGCACGGCGTCGCGGTGCCGGACGGCTACGTGGCCTGGACCCCTGATGAGGCCGTCGCCGCCGCAGCCAAACTCCCTGGCCCCGTCTACGTGGTGAAATCGCAGATCCACGCAGGCGGCCGCGGTGCCGGCCGGTTCGCTGATGACCCGAACGGCAAGGGCGGCGTTCGTCTCGCCCGCTCCCCCGAAGAGGTCCGCGCCGCCGCCGAGGCCATGCTCGGCCGCACGCTGGTCACCCGGCAGACCGGCCCCGCTGGCCGGGCGGTGCACCGTGTCTACGTCGAAGCCGGCAGTGACATAGCCCGGGAGCTCTACCTGTCCCTTCTGGTGGACCGTACCACCGGCCGCGTCACTGTCGTGGCGTCCACGGAAGGCGGCATGGAGATCGAGGAAGTCGCCGCCCACCACCCGGACAAGATACAGCGCGTCGCGATCGATCCCGCGTCAGGCATATCCGGCTTCCACGCCCGGCGCCTGGCTTATGCGCTTGGACTGACCGGCAGCCAGATCGCCGCGTTCAACCGCTTCCTTCCCGCGCTGTACCGCACGTTCATCGCGTTCGACTGCTCCATCGTCGAGATCAACCCGCTGGTTGTCACCAAATCCGGTGACGTGATCGCGCTCGATGCCAAGATCAGCTTCGATGACAACGCGCTGTTCCGTCACCCCGATCTGGAGAAACTACGCGATGAAGGTGAGGAAGACCCGAAGGAACTCGAAGCTGCCAAGTACAACCTGAATTACGTCGCGCTGGATGGGAATATCGGCTGCCTTGTCAACGGCGCCGGCCTCGCGATGGCGACGATGGACATCATCAAGCTGTTCGGCATGGCGCCCGCCAACTTCCTGGATGTCGGCGGGGGCGCCACCAAGGAACGCGTCACCGCGGCGTTCAAGATCATCCTGTCGGATCCCAATGTCGAAGGCATCCTGGTCAATATCTTTGGCGGCATCATGCGTTGCGACGTGATCGCCGAGGGCGTGGTTGCCGCGGCGCGCGAGGTCAGCCTGTCGGTGCCTCTGGTGGTTCGTCTCGAGGGCACCAATGTGGATCTCGGCAAGCAGATCCTGGCGAAATCCAATTTGCCGATCATCGCAGCCGACAATCTCGCGGACGCCGCCCAGAAGATCGTGACGGCCGTGAAGGAGGCCCCCTGACATGGCCATCCTGGTGGACGCCAATACGCGCGTCATGACGCAGGGCTTCACAGGCGCCCAGGGCACATTCCATTCCGAGCAGGCAATCGCCTACGGCACCAAGATGGTCGGTGGCGTAACCCCGGGTAAGGGCGGCACGAAACACCTGGGCCTTCCGGTATTCGACACGGTGTGGGGAGCACGCGAAGCGACCGGCGCCACCGCCAGTGCGATCTACGTTCCGCCACCCTACGCTGCCGATGCCATCCTGGAAGCGATCGACGCGGAAATCCCGCTGATCGTCTGCATCACGGAAGGCATCCCGGTCCTCGACATGGTGCGCGTGAAGCGTGCGCTCACCGGCTCGAAGTCGCGCCTCATCGGCCCGAATTGTCCGGGCGTCATCACGCCCGACGCGTGCAAGATCGGCATCATGCCCGGCCACATCCACCGACGCGGCAGCGTCGGCATCGTCTCCCGCTCCGGCACGCTGACCTACGAAGCTGTGGCACAGACCACCGCCACGGGCCTCGGTCAGAGCTCCTGCGTTGGCATTGGTGGTGATCCGGTGAAGGGAACCGACTTCATCGAAGTCCTGGAGATGTTCCTTGCCGATGACGAAACCAGGCAGCTCATCATGATCGGCGAGATCGGCGGTCAGAGCGAAATCGAAGCCGCTGACTTCCTCGCCCGCAACAAGGTGAAGAAACCGACAGTGGGGTTCATTGCGGGTGCCACCGCCCCGCCTGGCCGCCGCATGGGCCATGCAGGCGCTGTGATCAGCGGCGGTCGCGACACCGCCGCGGCCAAGATGGAGGCGATGCGTGCCGCCGGCATTCACGTGGCCGATAGCCCGGCTGCTCTCGGCAGCACAATGGTTGAGGTGCTGAAGAGCTGATCAAGTGGCCGCGACAGGCGTGACCTGTGGCGGAAGCCATCGCGACGCCATCAGGCCGGACTCTCCGTCACATTCGATACCCGGCCGCTTGGTGCGTCATCGCCATTCCTGCTGGCGGGTAGCCCAGCCTGCTCCAAGAGTTCTCCGACGAGCTCCAGCAAACGACAACCCGTCTCGGCATCGCCAGTCGCGCTGGCGATCAATGCCAATCTGTGCGCCAACCCTTCCAGATCCGGCTCGCTTGCCATAGTTCCTCTCCGATTTGAGTCCTTCGGAGCCCTGCCTAGGACGCAACCGGCTCTGCCGCCTTGATGCAGATCAAGCAACTCTCCTTCGTTTGGCGCATCTTCGTGGCGGCAAATCTGTCTGGATCAGCGTCTCACGCAATGTAAAACTCCGTCACATGAGCTGGACCGGCCAGGGTGGCTTTGAACGTCGCGGCTACCACCACGGCAACCTTCGGGAGGCGCTGGTGGAAGCCGCCGCTGCGTTGATCGCCGAGAAAGGACCCGCGGGCTTCACCATCGCGGAGGCTGCACGCCTCGCAGGCGTCAGCCCGGGCGCGCCCTACCGTCACTTCCGCGACGCCGAGGCGCTGCTGGCGGAAGTCGCCTTGCGCGGCTTCCGACGCTTCGCCGAGGTTCTGATGCGCGCATGGAACAATGGCCGCCCTGACCTTCTCCGCGCTTTCGAGGCGCTCGGCCGCGCCTATCTCGCCTTTGCCCGCAGCGAGCCAGCTTACTACGCGGCGATGTTCGAGGCCCGGGTCGACCGTGCCGCCTTTCCGGACCTCGATGCTGCAGGCGAGCAGGCCTTCGCCGTACTGCGCCAGGCCGCTGATGCGCTTTGCGCAGCCCGGCCGCCTGCCAACCGGCCGCCGGCATTGATGGTTGCGCTGCACGTGTGGTCGATGTCGCACGGCATCGCTTCGCTGTTCTGCCGCGCTGACGCCGCACGCCGGACACTTCCGATGTCGCCCGAGGATCTGCTGGAGGCCGGGGTGCTGATCTACCTGCAAAGCCTGGGTTTGGCGGGGCGGTAGCACCCGGTACGCAGGCTGCCCCTCAGGCCTCCAGAGCAAGCGACGCCGCGGCGTAGTCCTCGATCGCGGTGCCGACGGACTTGAACAGCGTGATCGCTGTTTCGTTTTGCCGCATGGGTCCGGTGCCGCGACACAGATCCGCTAGTTCGCCACCGATCCGCTCGCGTGTGATGGCGCCGGAAGCCATCGCTAGCAGCAGGTCGCCTGCCTCAGCCAGCGCGCCGTCGAACGTATCAACATAGATGATCGAAGCACGCCGAACTGCCTCGTCATCGGTCTCTCGCATGTCGTGCCGATAGGCACCCACCAGGTCCAGGTGCACGCCCGGCTTCAGCCACGCGCCGCGCACCAGCGATTCGCGTGACAGGGTCGCGCAACTGATCACGTCCGCTTCGCGCGCCGCCGCTTCCAGCGATTCGGCCGAGGCCACGTCCGGCGCCAGTGCCGCCACATCGGCAGCCAGCGCCGACGCCGCTTCCGGGCGTCGCGCCCAGATTGAGATGCGCCGATAGCGCCGCACGCTGCAATGCGCCTCCGCGAGGTTGCGCGCGATCCGCCCCGCGCCGACGATCAGCAGATGCTCCGCGTCTCGCCGCGCCAGCGTATCGGCGGCCATGGCGGAGGCCGCCGCCGTTCGTCGCGCCGTGATTTCCCCACCGTCCAAGACCGCGCGCGGCTCGCCTGTGGTGCCATCGAACACCTGGACAACGGCGCTGACCGCCGGCAATCCGCGCGCCCCATTGCCCGGCATCACGATGGCGGTCTTCACCACCAGCCACCGCCCGCCTTGCCACGCGGGCATCAGCAGCAGCGTCCCGTCCGGATCGTCCGGCACTCCAATTGTATGGACAGTGCGCGGCGGCACCACACAGCCCGACGCGAACACCTCGCGGAGGGCCGACACCAGCCGATCCCACGGCAGCGCACGGCGGACGGCATCCTGGTCGAGGTATTGCATCTCCCCACAATATCATGACTGGCGCTTGAGCGATGCCAGCGGATCGCCCGCCGGCCTTCTGTGGGGCGAAAGTCGCAGGAACCCCCGTCGGTTGTTTGTTGCAGGTGTGATCCGCTTCACAGCGTTCCTGTCCTGCCGGTTCCATCGTTGCCCACGAATAACAGCGGCAGTCGGGCGCGCGATCCAATTCTTCGCTGGGAGGTGACAATGGATAACTGGACACTTCAGCGTAATATATTGGCCACCTACAATTCCTTGCGATTCGGCATGTTCTGGATAGCCGCGTCCACACCGATTGTCATTGTTGTGTGGGGATACATATTCAACGTTGGATGGCAAAATTCCATCAGTGCATATTACTTTGCACCATTGCCTGACGACGTAACTAAATATTCGATTTACCCTGGTCGCGTCATATTCGTAGGCATCTTATTCGCCCTTGGATCGTTTCTCTATTTGTATAAGGGCTTTTCGAAGCGCGAGGACGTTGCCCTCAATTGTGCCGGCGTGTTCGCTTTGGGAGTTGCTGTGTGCCCGATGTACGTCCAAGCAGGCTATATCCCATTTTCGAACGTCCTCCATGTCGCCTTCGCAGTGCTACTCTTCATGAGCATGGCCTTCACGGCCATCTTTTGCCACGAAGAGACAGTGCGATGGATCACGGACCCGGCGCGTCGTGCGCGCTACCGTGCTGCTTACCATGTCATAGGCTGGTTCATGGCGTTGTTCCCGGTGATTGGCCTTGTCCTGGCTTACTTCTTTGGTGCCGTACAGCGAAACGTGTTTTGGATCGAGGCAGCCGGCATTTGGGCGTTTGCTGCGTATTGGCTCACCAAGAGCCGCGAGCTGAAGGAATCGGAAGCGGAGATCAGGGCGGTAACCGGCACGCTCAGCCAGGCCTTGCCGTCCTGACCTCCCTTGTCCGGCCGGACAGGAGGCGGCCCACCACATCGATCGTGCAGAGGTAGCCTTCGGTCCCGATTCCCCTTGACGCCGCGGGGCCTCGCACCCAATATGTAAATGTATCTTACATTCACATGAGGTCCACCATGTCAGGCTGGGCGAACCAAGGTAGCTACAGCAACACCGGCTCTCCCTGGGGACCGGGCGCGCAACCCGGCTGGAACCAGAACTGGGATGCCTGGCGCTGCTGGTACGCTGCCAAGCCGCTGTGGATCGCCGCGATGATCCTCGGATTCATCTTCTGGTGGCCGGTGGGTCTCGCTTTGTTGTTCCTGGGCATATGGGGAAAACGCATGGCTTTCGGTGGATGCGGTGGCTGGCAGCGTGCCGGCGGCAATGGTGGTTGGTCTGCGCAAGGCGGCGCTCCGCCGTGGGCCAACTGGCGCGGTTTCTGGAGCTGCGGCTCCGGCAACCGTCAGCCACCTTCCAGCGGTAACCATGCCTTCGACGAATACCGCGCCGAAACGCTGCGCCGCCTGGAGGACGAGCAGAAGGACTTCACCGCTTTCCTGGAGCGCCTGCGCTTTGCCAAGGATAAGGCTGAATTCGATCAGTTCATGAACGACCGCCGCAACCGTCCGCCCGCACCGCCTGAGGGCGAGGGACCGCAGTCCGGTGTGCCGCATGGGTCATAGCGGTAAATAGAGCCACAAGGTCGTGGCGCCTTGCGGGGGACGGAGCGTCCCACGCAAGGCGCTTACCATTTTCGCTTCCCGCTCACCCCAGCCTTGCGTCTCATTCGCTTGCAAAGCACCCGCCTCGGACGCATTTCGGCAATGCCAATCGGGTGAAATGACCACCGACCGGCTCGGAGCTGCTCAAAAAGGGTTCCGTTGACCGGCGTCTGCGTCTATGCCGCGCCCGCACAGATAAGGAAGCTGACGTAATGGCTGGCGTGGACATCCTGGCCTCCGCCTTCAGCGGCGCGAATGCCGCGTTCCTTGGTGAACAATACGCGCGCTGGGCGGCCAATCCTCACTCTGTAGATCCCACCTTCGCCGAGCTGTTCGGCGCCATGAATGACGATGCCCGTGCCGTGCTGGAGGATGCCACCGGCGCATCCTGGGCTCCCCGCTATCCAGGCAAGGACGAGGAAGCACCGCCGATCGACCGCCGCAGGCCGCAGCCTCCTGTGCTGCAGTCCGGCGAGCAGGTCCGCGCCGCCACCATCGCCAGCTTGCGTGCGCTGATGCTGATCCGCTCATATCGGGTACGCGGTCATCTCGAAGCGCGGCTGGATCCGCTCGGCCTGCAAATCCCCAAGCCACACGCGGAGCTCGACCCGCGGTCTTATGGCTTTACCGACAGCGACCTCGACAAGCCGATTTTCATCGACAACGTGCTGGGCCGGGAGACGGCCACCCTACGCGAGATCGTCACCATCCTGCGCGAGACCTATTGTGGCCCGATCGGCGTCGAGTTCATGCACATCCAGGATCCGGAGCAGAAAGCCTGGATCCAGCGCAAGGTGGAAGGCGCACCCTGGCGCACCGTTTTCAACGCCGACGCCAAGCGCACCATCCTGACCCAGCTCACCGAAGCGGAAGGTTTCGAGGCGTTCTGCCAGAAGCGGTACGTCACCACGAAGCGCTTCGGCCTCGAGGGCGGAGAGGTCACCATCCCCGCGATCCACGCCGTCATCGAGACGACCACCCAGGCTGGCGTCTCGGAGATCGCCATTGGCATGCCGCATCGCGGGCGGCTCAACACGCTGGTCAACATCGTGAAGAAGCCGCTCACCGCGGTGTTCTCTGAATTCGGCGGCGAGAGCTTCAAGCCGGACGATGTGCAAGGCTCCGGTGACGTGAAGTACCATCTTGGCACGTCCACCGACATCGACGTCGGTGGTCATAGCGTACACCTGTCGCTCCAGCCCAACCCATCGCATCTGGAAGCGGTCGACCCGGTTGTGATCGGCAAGGTGCGAGCGCGCCAGGACGAAGCCGGCGACACGCAGCGCCGCAGCTCGGTGATGGCGATTCTCATGCATGGCGATGCGGCGTTCGCCGGCCAGGGCCTGGTGTACGAGACGCTGGCGATGAGCCAGCTCATAGGCTACCGCACGGGCGGCACCGTGCATGTCGTGGTCAACAACCAGATCGGCTTCACCACTGTCCCGGCACATGCCTACTCGGGCCTTTACTGCACCGACGTAGCGAAATCGATCCAGGCGCCGATCCTGCATGTGAACGGCGACGATCCCGAGGCGGTGGTGTTCTGCTCCCGCATGGCGGCCGAGTTCCGCATGCGCTTCGCCACCGACATCGTACTGGACATCGTCTGCTACCGCCGCCACGGCCATAATGAAACCGACGAACCGGCATTCACCCAGCCATTGATGTATCGTGCGATCGAGAAGACCCGCACCACACGCACGCTCTATGCCGAACGCCTCGTGGTGGAGGGCGTCATCACGGCGGCGGAAGCGCAGACGATGTGGGATGAGTTTGCGCAGACGCTGGAGGCGGCGAACGCTGCTGGCAAGTCCTACAAGCCGAACAAGGCCGATTGGCTGGAAGGCCACTGGTCCGGCATGTCGCAGCCCGACCCGGAGGCGGAACGCATCGAACACGCGACCGCCGTCAGCGCACAGACGCTGAAGCGTATTGGCACAGCACTGACCCGCGTGCCGGCCGGCTTCGAGGTCCATCCCCGCATCGCCCGCCAGCTCGAAGCGAAGCGCGCGATGATCGAGTCGGGTGAGGGCCTCGACTGGAACACCGGCGAGGCGCTGGCCTTCGGCTCGCTGCTGCTGGAAGGCCATCGCGTGCGCCTGTCGGGAGAGGACAGCCAGCGCGGCACATTCAGCCAACGCCACGCGGTGCTGATCGACCAGGTGAACCAGAACGAATACGTTCCGCTGAACAATATCGCCCGCGACCAGGCACGCATCGAGATCTACAACTCGCTGCTGTCGGAAGCTGGCGTGCTGGGCTTCGAATACGGCTATACGCTGGCCGATCCTCGCACGCTGGTGATGTGGGAGGCACAGTTCGGCGACTTCGCCAACGGCGCGCAGGTGATCATCGATCAGTTCCTGGCGAGCGGCGAAAGCAAGTGGCTGCGCATGTCGGGCCTGACGCTGCTGCTGCCGCACGGGTATGAGGGGCAGGGACCGGAACACTCCTCTGCACGCATCGAGCGGTATCTACAACTGTGTGCCGAACGGAACATGTGCGTGGCGAACCTGACCACGCCCGCCAACTACTTCCACGCGCTGCGTCGCCAGTTGAAGCGCAATTTCCGCAAGCCGCTGGTGATCTTCACGCCGAAGTCGCTGCTGCGCCACAAGCTTGCGGTATCGCGTCTGGAGGAGATGGCCGAGGGCACCGCCTTCCGCTTTGTCATCCCCGAGATCGACACGATTGCCACGCCCGAGGCGGTTCGGCGCGTCGTGCTGTGCAGTGGGAAGGTATATTACGATTTGCTCGCGGAACGGCGTGAGAAGGGTATCAGCGACGTGGCGATCCTGCGGCTGGAGCAGCTCTATCCGTTCCCGGAGAAGACGCTGAGCCGCGAACTCGCGCCCTATCAAAACGCCGAGCTGGTCTGGTGCCAGGAGGAGCCGGAGAATGCCGGTCCCTGGACCTTTGTCGATCGGCGATTGGAAAGGGCGCTGGGAGGCGAGAAGCGTCCCCGCTATGTCGGCCGCGAGGCTGCCGCCAGTCCCGCGACCGGTTCCGCCCGCGCCCACGCGGCACAACAGGCGGCGCTGGTAGCCGAAACGCTGGGAGCCTGAGATGGCAACGGAAATCAAGGTTCCGACACTCGGCGAAAGCGTCACCTCGGCCACCGTCGCGCGATGGATGAAGCACGAAGGCGACGCGGTCGCTGTCGATGAACCCCTGGTCGAGTTGGAGACCGACAAGGTCACGGTGGAGGTCGGCGCCCCTGCCGCAGGCATACTGACTGCGATCAGCGCGCCTGAGGGCAGCGAGGTACCGGTTGGCGCGCTGCTGGGGATGTTGGATGGCGCCGGCGCCGCAATCGCGGCTCCGAAATCCGCAGCGGCTCCGAAGCCCGCACCGGCCCCCGAGCCGCGACCAGCCGCCATGCCTCAGGCTGGCGTGAATGCGCCACCGCCAGCCCGCGGTCCGGTGGCGCGTCCAGCCACGCCTCCATCCGACGTGGCGACGCACGCGCCACTTCCTGCCGCCGCCAAGCTGATCGAGGAACAGCACCTCACCGCCGAGCAGATCGGCACCGGCGCCGGCAAGGACGGTCGCATCACCAAAGGTGACGTGCTGGCCTTCCTGAACCGCCCGGCCCCCGCACCGGCTCCCACTCCGGCTGCGAAACCTCCCCGGGACGCCGACGCACGCGAGGAGCGCGTGCGCATGACGCGCCTGCGCCGCACCATCGCCGCCCGGCTGAAGGAGGCGCAGAACACCGCCGCCATGCTCACCACCTTCAACGAGGTGGACATGACCGCGGTCATGGCGCTGCGCAGCGAATACCGCGACGCGTTCGAGAAGAAGAACAAGGGTGTCCGCCTCGGCTTTATGGGCTTCTTCGTGAAGGCGTGTGTGGCGGCGCTGAAGGAATTCCCCGCGGTCAACGCCGAGATCGACGGCGATGACATCGTCTACAAGAACTTTGTCCATATGGGCATCGCGGTGGGCGGTGCGGCTGGCCTTGTGGTGCCGGTGATCCGCGACGTGGACCAGATGGACTTCGCGCAGATCGAGGCGGCCGTCGCCGACTTCGGCAGGCGCGCGCGGGACGGCTCGCTGAAGCTGGATGAGCTCACCGGCGGCACGTTCAGCATCACCAACGGCGGCGTGTACGGCTCGCTGATGTCCACGCCGATCCTGAACCCGCCGCAGTCGGGCATCCTGGGGATGCACAAGATCCAGGAGCGGCCAATGGTGGTGGGCGGCAAGATCGAGGCGCGGCCGATGATGTATCTCGCACTGAGCTATGATCACCGTGTCGTCGATGGGCGCGAGGCGGTCAGCTTCCTCGTGCGGGTGAAAGAAGGGGTCGAGGACCCGCGCCGGCTGTTACTCGGCTTGTGACAAGATACAGAAAGCCCATCATGCCCGACTCATTCGATCTGATCGTCATCGGCTCCGGACCCGGGGGCTATATCTGCGCGATCCGTGCGGCGCAGCTCGGGATGAAGGTGGCCTGCGTCGAGAAGCGCGCCACGCTTGGCGGCACCTGCCTTAACATCGGCTGCATACCGTCGAAGGCGCTGCTGCAATCATCGGAGGAATACTGGCACACCAGCCATGGCCTGAAGGACCACGGCGTGATCGTCGATGGCGTGAAGCTGGACCTTGCGCGCATGCAGGCAAGGCGCGTGGAGGTTGTCACCGCCAACGTGAAGGGCGTCGAGTTCCTGTTTCGCAAGAACAAGGTGACGTGGCTGAAGGGTACCGGCCGTATCACCGCGCCCGGCAAGGTCGATGTCGATGGCAGCGAATATGAGGCGAAGAACATCGTCATCGCCACAGGTTCGGAGTCCGTGCCGCTGGCGGGTGTCGAGGTGGACGAGAAGCAGATCGTTACTTCGACTGGCGGACTGGAACTCGACAAGGTGCCAGGCCGTTTGGTGGTGATCGGCGGCGGCTATATCGGGCTGGAACTTGGCAGCGTGTGGCGCAGGTTGGGCGCCGAGGTGACGGTCGTGGAGTTCCTGGACCGCATCATCCCGAACATGGATGGCGAGATCTCCAAATCATTCGAGCGCATTCTGACACGGCAGGGCATGAAGTTCCGCCTCGGCATGAAGGTGACTGGGGCGCGCAAGGGGAATGATGGCGTCACGCTCAACATCGAGCCTGCGAAGGGCGGTGCGATGGAAGAGCTGAAGGCTGATGTCGTGCTGCTGTCGATTGGGCGGCGCGCCTATACGGAAGGCGTTGGCGCGGGCGTCGAACTCGATGATCGCGGGCGGGTGCAGACCGGCGGGCATTACGCCACGAATGTGCCGGGTATCTACGCGATCGGTGACTGCATCAGCGGCCCGATGCTGGCGCACAAGGCGGAAGACGAAGGCGTCGCGGTGGCCGAGATCATCGCCGGGCAGGCGGGGCACGTGAACTACGGCGCCATTCCGGGCGTTGTGTATACATGGCCGGAAGTGGCATCGGTGGGCCAGACCGAGGAGGAGCTGAAAGCCGCCGGCGTGGCTTATAACGTTGGCAAGTTCCCATTCACCGCCAATGGGCGCGCGCGGGCGATGGGCGAGACCGAAGGGTTCGTGAAGCTGCTTGCCGACAAGACCACCGATCGGCTGCTCGGCGCGCACATCATCGGACCCGAGGCGGGCACGCTGATCTCCGAGCTGACGACGGCGATCGAGTTTGGTGCGTCGGCGGAGGATGTCGCGCGGACCTGCCATCCGCACCCGACGCTGGAGGAGGCGGTGAAGGAGGCCGCCCTTGCGGTGGCGGGTCGCGCGCTGAATATGTGAGGCATGAGAGTGTCCCCGCTCGCCCTTACCATGGGTGACCCTGCCGGCATAGGCGGCGAGCTGACTGTCCGCGCCTGGCAAGCGCTACGCCACAGCGGCCCGTGCTTCGTCGGGCTTGACGACCCGCAACGCTTCACTGGCATCCCGATAGCGGAGGTCGGTTCTGCCGCCGAAGCCGCGGCGGCGTTCGCCAAAGCACTTCCGGTGCTGCCCGTGAGGCTCGCCGAGCCAGCCACGCCCGGCCACCCCAACAAGGCCAACGCCCACGCGGTGATCGCCTCGATCGAGCGTGCGACCGAGCTCTGCCTGTCGGGTGAGGCAAGCGGCATGGTCACCAACCCGATCAACAAGGCCGCGCTCTACGACGCGGGCTTCGCCTACCCTGGCCACACCGAGTTCCTCGCGGCGCTCACCGGAGCACATGGCAGGCAGATCATGATGCTCGCCAGTCCGGACCTGCGCGTTGTGCCCGTCACCGTGCACGCATCACTGCGCAACTCGATTGGCATGCTGACCACCGAGGGCATCGTCGCCGCGGCGCGGACCACGGCCGATGCACTCCGTCGCGACTTTGGCTTCGCGCATCCGCGCCTCGGCATCGCCGGCCTCAATCCGCACGCCGGCGAGCAGGGCGCGCTCGGGGATGAGGAGACTACCATCATCGCCCCCGCGATCGCCATGCTGCGTGCCGAGGGCATCGACGTCTCCGGCCCCTGGCCGCCCGACACGATGTTCACCCGCACCGCGCGCGCCCGCTACGATGCGGCGATCTGCATGTATCACGACCAGGCGCTGATTCCGCTGAAGACACTCGACATGGACCACGGCGTGAACGTGACCCTGGGACTGCCGATCGTGCGCACCTCGCCAGACCACGGCACCGCGTATGACATCGCGGGCAAGGGCCTTGCCGATCCTTCCAGTCTGATCGCCGCCATCAAACTCGCTGCGGAGCTTGCGCATGCTCGAGGATAAGGACGCGATCCGCGAGCTGCTCCACCGCTACTGCTTCCACATGGATGAAGGTCGCTTCGTCGAACTTGCCGCGCTGTTCGCGGACGATGGCGCGTGGATCGCACCCTATCGCACCGCCAATGGTCCGGCTGAGATCGCAGCCTGGCTCCAGAAATCGGTGCCGTCACAGCCGAAGCGGATGCACTTCGTGATGAACTCGATCATCGACGTGGCGGGTACATGCGCCGCCGCGCGCTCCAACTACCTGGTGATGGTCGAAGGCTCCAGTGGTCCAATCCCTTCTGTCTGCGGCACGTACGCCGATGACCTGGTGAAGCTGCCGGATGGTTGGCGGTTCCAGCGCCGCGAACTGATCCACGCCTTCAAGGGCGAGATGGCGCTGACGCTGCGCTAACCCGGTGCAGCCCCCTGGGTCTGTACCTGCAGCATGTAGATCGACTGGCTGGCCGCCATGAACAGGTGGTTGCGCTTGGGCCCACCGAAGCAAACATTGGCGCACACTTCAGGCAGGCGAATGCGGCCAATGAGCTTGCCTTTTGCATTGTAGACAAGGACTCCGGAATAGCCGAGTGGTGCGCTGGAACTGCACCATAGGTTGCCGAACACGTCGGCACGCATGCCGTCGGGGCCGCAATGCACACCATCCACCGTCATGTCGAGGAACTCGCGTCCATTCGCCAGCTTCGTGCCCTGCACGTCGAAGGCATGGATCGTATCCGTGCCACCGGAATGGCTGTCGCCTGGCCCCTTGCCGGTGCTGATCACGTAGAGCGTCTTGTAGTCCGGCGAGAAGCAGAGGCCGTTGGGATCCTTGATCTGGTCCTCGGTCAGCACCTGATCGAGCCGCCCGCTCGGGTCCCAGCGATACACGGCGTTCGGCAGCTCGCGCTTCTTGCCGCCGATCACCCCCGCATTCGGCGCACCGATGCGTGGATTGAGCAGGCCCTGCGGATTGGTCGGGCCACCTGCTTCATCCGGATGGCCCTCGGAAAGCGAGTCACCGTACGGCGGATCGGTGAACCAGATGCTGCCGTCCGGATGTGGCACGAGATCGTTCGGCGAGTTCAGGCCCTTGCCGTCAAAGTTGTCGGCGATCACCGTCATCGTGCCGTCCAGTTCCCAGCGGATGACGCGGCGGAAGAAATCCTCGGTTGAGAGCTGGCGGCCTTGGAAGTCGAAGGAGTTGCCGTTGCTGTTGTTGGATGGTTTGCGGAACGGGCTGACGCGCCCGTCGTCCCACAGCAAGCGGAATTGCGTGTTACCCTGCACGTCGCTGAATACGAAGTACTGACCTTCGCTCGACCACGCGGGGCCTTCGCTCCAGCGGAAGCCGGTGGCGACGCGATGGATCGCGGTGATGCCAAGCAGGTATTGCTTGAACGATGGGTCGATCACGATGATGTCTGGGTCGGGGTAGATCTCCGGGGGCGCGTGATGACCCCATTGACGCGGGGGGTTGCTGATCACCGAGGGCGGTGTCGCCGTGGCGGCAGTCTGTTGTGCGATAGCAGGGGCTGCCAATGCAGAGGTGGCCAAACCCGCGGCAAATCCGCGCCTGGTGATTGCTGTCACTGTTGTTTCCTCCCGTCAGGCGGGAAGAAGATTAGTCGGGAACAGTCGGTGGTGGCCACACATTATTGGGTACTGCGCACTCGGATCGCTGCGGCAGCGATCCAAGCGGCTATTTCCAGCTACTCAAGAAGAACCTTGGCAGCTCATCAGGATACGGCTTGAAGTTGAGTTGCTTCGAATAGCCGTAGGTCACTGTGTGGGTGAATATCGGCAACCAGTCGGCGCGCTGGGTGATCAGTTTGATCGCGGCGCTGTAGGCCTTGCGGCGCTGATCGGGATCCACCGTGGCGCCGCCGGCCTCCACCAGGGATTTTATCTCGGGATCGCGCGTGTAGTCGTTGCCGCTGAAGGTGAAGAACACCGGCAGGATCGCCGATACGTCGTTCACCGAGTAGCTGCCCCATGAACCGAGCTGCGTCGGCGTCTGTCCTGCCAGCGCGCGCTGCACCACGGCGCCGACTTGCATGATGGTAAGCCGCATGTTGATGCCCACGGCCTTCAGATAGCCCTGCACAGCGCCGCCCCACTGCGGCAGGTCATAGGTCACCAGCTCGCTGTCAAACCCATTGGGATAGCCCGCCTCGGCCAGCAGCGCCTTGGCCTTGGCGGGATCATAGGGATAGTGCACCGCGGCGGCCTGGTCGCAACCGAATTGCGTAGGATAGCAAGGCGTATCGATGGCCTTTGAGCCGCCCTGCATGAGCTGCTTCGCCATCGTGCCGCGATCGATTGCATAGAAGATCGCCTGGCGAACCTTCTCGTTGGTCAAAGGATTGCCTGCGCCGGTGCGGCCCGCCGCATCCAATATCATGTATTCAACGCGCATCGAGTCGCCGCGAACCGCCACCAAGCTCGGCATGCGGGCGACAGCGTCAAACTGATCGGGGCTGAACTTCCAGATCCAGTCGGCGCGGTTGCCAAGCAACTCCGCCATTTCAGTGGTGGCATCCGGTACTTCGTGAATCACGAGCTTGCTGATCGGCGGCTTGCCCTTGGGGCTTTCCGGGAAATAGCCGTCATAGCGCTCCATATCCAGCTCGGTCACGCCATCCACCTTGGTGAACTTGTACGGGCCGGAACCGATGGGATGCTGCGAGTAGTCCTGCACGCCCACCTTCTCGCGATACGCCTTTGGCATGATGAACAGGGTCATCGCCATGTAGTCGAGCGCCGCAGGGAACACGCGCTTGAGTTCGACGCGCACATGCAGATCGTCAACCTTGGCGGCGTGGTCGATGAAGCTGAAGTTGCTGGGGACCGAGACCTGCTTGTCGCTGAGGATAGAATTGATGGTGTAAACCACATCGTCGGCCGTCAACTTGTCGCCGTTGTGGAATGTGATGTTGGGCCGCAGAGTGAACTCCAGGGTTGTCTCATCGACCCATTTGTAGGACTCGGCGATCAGCGGCTTGACCTGGAAGGTCTCAGGGTCGCGATAGACCAACGAATCCCAGACCTGGTGTCCCAGCACGATGCCGGTGCGAAGCTGGTTGTAATAGGGGGTCACATCGGGAACGGCGTCGCGCCAGGTGATGCGCAGCGTGTCGGCCGACTTCTGGGCCAACACCGGCGAGGCGGACAGCGCTGTGCCCAGTGCAAACAACCCCGCCAACCAACGCTTGCCCATCGCCGTGCCCCTTATGCTGCACCGCAACCTTAGTGCGGGATGGGCGGGATGCAACTAGGCCCTTGGCGCGTAGAGCTGGCACCAGCCGCTTGGGCTGATGGTGCCCTGGATAAACCTGCACGCGTTCGGCTGCTGAAAGTTGAAGCAGCCGGCGCAGCGCTGGTCACCCTTCGGTGTCACCTGATAGCTGGCATCGGCCTGGGTGATCTTCTGCTGAGCCGCCCCTTGCGACACTGCCGCACCGAGCGCGAGCGCCGTTAGCACCTCGCGGCGCAAGTACGATCGCTGCATGGCCCGGGCCTATCGCGCTGGATACTCTGTGAAGACGTAATCCTTTGCCTTTACAATTGTATGGCAGGCGAGCCCGCATTTCGCGCCGGTGCCCAATGGCGAGAACGTGCGGGACGCCGCGTCATAGTTGAATTGCGCGTAGCCCCAGTTGCCGCTGTCGCCGAACCTCTTGCTGTCCCGTGCCATGAAGTCAATGTCGTGCAGCGTATTCGGTATCGTCGTCGGTGAGGGAGCTTCCGTGCTTTGTTTGGCGTTCCAATGGATCTTCGCCATCTTGGAACCGTCAGGGAAATGCTTGCCGACGCCGTAATCGCCAGCCTGGTACGCCTTGATCATGACAGGATTGGCAAGGATCACTTCGATAAGGTCTCCGGCGTGGCTGACGGCCACGGTTTGCCAGGTCTCGTATCCCCTGAATTCGGAGAAGGAGAGCCCGTCGGGAACCTTCACGGTGTATCTGTCCTGCGCGGAAATGGCGGTGCCGATCCAGACCGCTAGCACTGTTGCCACGGCTGCGGTTCCTACGGCCGACGTGGCCAGAACCCTGCGCGAGATCACGAACGACGGTATCCTCGACATGATCGTTCTCCCCAGGACAGCGAAACTCCAGTCGTTGCCCGGGATTGTTCACGGTCCGCAGACCACGGCGATTGAACGTTACTGCGAGCAATCGACAGAAACTGCCAGCACTGGGCTGGCGGCGACCTTATCCAAACGTCGCGCTGTAGAGCGTCAGGCCGGGTGAGTCTGCCGTGAGTTCCAGCAGATGTTCACCGTAGGCATTGCCGTCGACAATCGTGTACAGCGTCGGCCAGCCGATCTCGACAGGCGGTCGCGCAATGCCGTCAACGCGAACGGACAGGCTCGCGGCACGCGCTGATCCTGCGACCATGTACAGCTTGGCGGCAGAGAACCGGAAACGAAGGGCGCCGCGCGCGGAGGCCAAGGTCAGGCGCTCACCTTGACGCGTCCAGGAACCGTCCAGGAGATATTCGTTTGGCTTTGGTCCGCTGGATCCTGCGAACGAGTATGTTGCGGTTCCGAGACGCGGTGACTGCCGGACGTCCTGGGGCGTGGAATGTTGGGCGCCAAAATACGTCTCGGGCGTGCCGATGCGGGAAAGATCGGGATCGTCCCCGGGCTGGCCTATCGGTTCCGACACTGCAAGGCCGAGAGCTCCGAGGATCGCCAGCTCGATCTCATGCGCGTGGTCCTCGCCTGCGCGGACGAGCACGACGCGCCCAGACCGGTCGATAAGGTAGAAGGTGGGCCAGGCGTCATTATTGAACGCGTTCCAGGTGGCATAGGCATTGTCCATGCCGACGGGAAATCGAAGGCCCTCCTGCCGGATGTAGCTCTCGACATTCGAGCGGTCACGCTCGAAGCGAAACTCAGGCGTGTGAATGCCGATGGTGCGCAGTCCCTGCCGGCCATATTCGGCATGCCACCGCTTCAGATACACCATGGGCCGGCGACTGTTGATGCAGGAATAGGTCCAGAAGTTTACCAGCACCACGCTGCCCCGCAGCGAAGCAAGCGGGATGGGTTCGCTGTTGATCCATCCATCGAGCCCGATGAAGTCTGGCCGTGTCTGGCTGGATTGCGCGCGCCTGGACATCGTGATGAGTGGTGCCCCAGTCAGCGCGCCTGACAGGAGAAGGCCTGAACCGAGGAACTGGCGCCGCATCATGGTTGTTTCCTCATGACCGTTGCACTTCCCCACGTATTGAACGTTGGTGCCGCAATTGGATGCCGGGATTGCGGCGCCTAGCCTGGTGCGTTCGTTGCAAGCAGCGCGAGGCCCTCGGCGACCGAGACGAACTCGCCGCCGCCTTCGAGCTTCTCGGCACCGAAGCGGGATTCGAACAGCCGGCGCACCGCGGGGACGAAGGCGGTGCCGCCGGTCAGGAAGACGCGGTCGATCGCCTCGGGCGGCAGCGCGGCTTCGGCCAGAACCTGGTCCACCGTTGCGGCGAGCCGGGTCAGATCTGGAGCAATCCATGACTCGAACTCCGCGCGCGTGATGTCGCGTTCGACGACGAACGACTTGTGGGCGAAGCGCAGCGTGGTTGTGTCACTGCCCGACAGCTCCGCCTTGGCGGTGGATACGGACTGGTAGAGTGCGTAGCCGAGGCCGTCCTCGATGAGCGCCATCAGGCTGCGTAGCCGGTCGGGATGCTGCGCGGTGCGGGCAACCTCGGCGATGGAGCGGAGTGTGCGCGGGTTGCGCATCAGCGACAGAAGGTGCCATCGGGCGAAGCCGGAATAGTACTCCGGCGGCACTGGCAGTGGCTTGCCCATCACGCGATAGGTGCCGCCCTTGCCTAGCAGCGGCGCGATCGCCCGGTCGATGATGCGGTAGTCGAACACATCGCCGGCAATGCCGATGCCGGAGTGTGCGAGTGGCGTGGTGCCCGCGCTCGGATCGAAGCGCAGAATGGAAAAATCGCTCGTGCCTCCGCCGAAGTCGCCGATCAGGACGGTGGCGGGCTCGGTCAACGTGCGGGCAAAGCGGGCTCCGGCGGCTTCCGGCTCCAGCGCCTGGATCACGTCAGGCAGACCGACCTCGGCATAGGCGCCTCTGAGCCTCGTAGCACCCAGCGCGTCATCAGCGAGCTCGCCGGCGAAACGGACCGGGCGGCCCACCACGACGCGCGGCGCAGCAGGTACACCGTCGAGCAGCGCGCGAAGAAACGTCGCGATCAGACGTTCCAAAGTGAAAGGGTGGTTGAAAATCCGGGTTTCCGTGAAACTCTTTTGCGCCAGGTAGGTCTTCAGCGACATGATCAGGCGGCTGTCGAGCGGGTCCTCGAGATAGGCGCTGATCGCCTCGGGCCCGGCGGCATGGCGCAAGTGAGTGCGACCGGGCCCTGGCTCGGTCCAGAAGCACAGCACGGAGCGGAATACATCGAGCGACGCGTGACGGCGCGTCGTCACGCTGCCGTTCTCGTGCAGCAGCGCGACCACGCTGTTGGTGGTGCCGAAATCGATACCGATGGCGTGGATCATGAGGACGCGCGTTCAAGCGCGTCCGGCAGGGCAGTGCAAGAGGGATATGGCATCGCGGATGTTTGTCGGTGGCACGAGGTCCCGCAACGCCATCCGCGGTTACTCCGCCGCGAGCTTTTCCTCTTCCTTCGCCGCGCGTAGTTCCGCGGCCTTCGCCTCAACCAGTTCGACGATGTGGTCCACCATATCGCGGCCATCGATCGTGTGGTCGGTCTTGCCGGCGCTGTAGATCATATGCCGGCCGTTGCCGCCGCCGGTCAGACCGATATCGGTCATCAGCGCCTCGCCGGGACCGTTCACCACGCAGCCGATGATCGACAGCGTGATGGGCGTCTCGATATGCGCCAGCCGGTCTTCCAGTGTCTGCACTGTCTGGATCACGTTGAAGCCCTGACGTGCGCACGATGGGCAGGAGATGACCTTCACGCCGCGATGGCGGATGCCGAGCGCCTTCAGCAGATCCCAGCCGACACGGACCTCCTCCTCGGGTTCATCGGACAGCGACACCCGCAGAGTGTCGCCGATCCCGGCCCAGAGCAGCGACCCCAGGCCGACCGCGGACTTCACGGTGCCCATCCGGCGACCACCGGCCTCGGTGATGCCGATATGCAGCGGATGGTCGCATGCCTCGGCGAGCTGCTGATACGCTGCTACCGCCAGGAACACGTCCGACGCCTTCACGCTGATCTTGAAGTCGTGGAAGTCGTGCTGCTGGAGGATGTTGGCGTGGTAGAGGGCGCTCTCCACCAGGGCTTCGGGGTTGGGCTCGCCGTATTTTTCCAGCAGATGCTTCTCCAGCGAACCGGCATTGACCCCGATCCGCATCGAGCAGCCATGGTCGCGGGCGGCCTTGATGACCTCCTTCACCCGTTCGTCACTGCCGATGTTGCCGGGGTTGATGCGCAGGCACGCGGCCCCACTGTCGGCGGCCTCGATCGCCCGCTTGTAGTGGAAATGGATGTCAGCGACGATGGGGACGTTGACCTCGCGGACGATGTCCTTGAGCGCAAGCGCGCTGGGCTGGTCCGGACAGGACACGCGGACGATGTCCACTCCCGCCAGCTCCGCCCGCCTGATCTGTGCGATCGTGCCAGGGACGTCGGTGGTCAGGGTGTTGGTCATGGTCTGGACGCTGATCGGGGCCCCGTCGCCCACGGGCACCCGTCCAACATAGACGCGCCGGGACTTCCGCCGGATGATCTCCTGGTACGGCCGATAGCTCATTGGACTGACTCTCCGTGTGCTGCGGTGCGAAACGCCTGCGCCCCCTACAATGGGGGTTCCGGGGCCGCGCCGCTACTGGGTCGCGGGCTTGGCGGGAATGGCTGGCGGATTGACCGTGGCGAACTTGCCATCCTTCAGCAGATCCGGGTCGAGCTGAACGTCGCGGCGGACCGCGCCACTACCGCCGAGCGAGGGCGTAACCACGCCGTTCACGAGCAGGTCGGTACCGCCGGCGTTCCCGGTGGTCATCAGCAGATTGGACTTCGGTGGCACCTCCCATGTGTCGCCTGCATGGAGGGTGCGGTTGAGCAGAATAGTGCCGCTCCGGTCGCGCACCTGGATCCACGCATCCGCGCTTGCGCGCAGCACGATGCGTGGCTGGTCAGACGGTGGGATGGCCATCGCAGGCGGTGCCGGAGCCGCCGCGGCTTGAGTTGGCGAAATCGCCGGCAATGGCGGAGCCACGGCAGCTAAGCCGCTTTGCGTCTGGTCCGCTGCGGACATGGCCTGCTGCTGCATAGCGTCCGCAGCACGCCCGGTTGGCTGTCTCGAGGCCAGCGCAACAGTTGGAGGTATGGGCGGCAGGCTTGCCGGCACGGCCTGTTCGGCCAGTGGCGCGAGCTGGGCCGGGATAGGGGCGCTCGTTTCCGCCGGCAGCCGCCCTTCGCCCGACAGCCGGTACCAGCCGACATAGACGCACACCGCGAGGACGACCCCCAACAGCGCCACCGCGCCAGCCGGCACGCCACGCGCCGGGACCGGCACAGGGAAGGTCAACTCGGTCTTCTGGCCTACCTCGGCGGCCTCTGCTCTGAAGCGACGCGCGATCTCATCGGGATCCAGTCCTAGCGCCGTCGCATAGGTACGCATGAACCCAAGTGCGTACGCGTTGCCAGGCAATTCGTTGATGCGCCCGTCTTCGAGTGCTTCGAGATACTGATAACGAATGCGCAGCCCGTCGGCCATCTCGGACAGCGACCAGCCCACCCGTTCGCGGGCAGCGCGCAAGTCCGCACCTGCCTTCGGGGCGCGTGGGGCATTGAGATCCGGATCAAGCGAGGACGACATCATGCTCCGGCTGTTTGCCAGGGTTGACTTGCGCTGATGCAGCACGGTCCCCAATCCCGCAGGCTGGTCACTTGCGAACGCCCATACACTGACTCGGTTTGGCGGCGCATGCGAGTCGTGATTTCGCAGAGGGCGAAATAAAATCGATTTATTATATGGGCAGGCCGTGTTCGCGCGCCCACACATTGATGGGCTCGCGCAAGCTCGCGGCGCCTGTTGTGTTGCGGCGGATTGCCGTCAATACCGGGCGAAATGCATTAAGATCCAGCTCAGCCAACAGTGCCTTGACCGGAAGAATGCCAGTTGCCGGCATAGAGAGATTGGTAAACCCCAATCCCACGAGTGCCATCGCCTCTAACGTGCGCGACGCCGCTTCGCCGCACAGCGACACCGGTACGCCTGCGCCTCCCCGCGCCGCCCGCGCTGCCGTTAATAAATCGTCAAGCAAACTGAGTACGGGCTGGGACAATAGATCGTAGCGACTGTACAGCGCCGGCGCCCCACGATCGGCAGCAAACAGGAATTGTAACAAATCATTCGAGCCAACAGAGATGAAGTCTACTTCGCGCAACAATTCATCGAGTTGCCACATAAGTGCCGGCACCTCGAGCATCGTCCCGATGGAAAGTTGCTCTGGTGCTGGCCGCATCCGCCGCGCTTCCGCGAGCAGCAAGGCCCGCGCGGCGCGAAACTCGGCGACAGTCGCGACCATGGGAAACATCACGGTCAATGGCCGCCCGCCGGCAGCCAGCAGCAAGGCCCGCAACTGGCGCCGCAGCAACGCCGGCCGATCGAGCCCGATACGCAGCGAGCGCCAGCCCATCGCCGGGTTCTCTTCCTCGGGTGCGTCGCCAGGCAGCAACTTGTCGGCGCCAAGATCGAGCGTGCGGAACACCACGGGTCGCCCTGCCGCGGCGTCCAGTACCCTGGCATAGGTGGCCGCCTGTTCTGCGACGTCAGCGATGACGCCGCGGGCGAGCATGCCGATTTCGGTACGGTAGAGGCCGATGCCTTCGGCGCCGGTGGCATCGAGCTGCGCCACCTCCATGTGCAGCCCGATGTTCAGCATCAGGCTGACATGCACGCCGTCGGTCGTAATCGCGGGGTGCTTGCGAAGTGTGGCCCAGCCGGCCTGCTGCTCGGTGCGCGTCTCCAGCGCACGGACGTAAGTGGAACGAACCTCAATGTCGGGGCGTATCAGGAGCTGACCCTCATCGCCATCCACCACAGCCTGATCGCCTTGTTCAGCCGCATTCAGCATGCCACGGACACTGCCGACGGCAGGCAATCCAAGTGCGCGTGCCAGGATCGCGGCGTGGCCGGCGGGGCTCGCTTCCTCTACCGCCAGGCCGCCGATGCCAGCGGCATGCCAGTCCAGGAGTTCGGCGGGCCCCAGCCGGCGCGCCAACAGAATCGCGCCTGGCGGCACCGCGGGACGCGGCTCGTCGCCGGCAAGCGCCGCCAGCAGGCGGGCACCCAGATCCTCGAGGTCGGAGAGGCGCTCGCGCAGGTAAGGGTCAGTGATGCGGCGCATCCGGTCGTGCAGCTCGCCGGTCACACGTTGGACCGCTGCCTCGGCGGACAGGCCACTCTCGATCACGTCGGAGACGCGCTTCATCCATCCGGCGTCGGCGGCGATCAGCCGATAGGCGTCCAGCACTTCGCGGGACGCCGCTGCGTCTGCGCCGCTGACGAACCCATCCGGCGCACCGCGGATCAGTTCATCCAGTCCCTGCTGCATGCGCTGAACGGCGTCGTTCAGCCGGGCCAACTCGGCGTCGGGGTCGTCGGCCAGCAGATGCAGCGGCCGCCAGCGTCGCCCCAGGATGACGACTTGACCTATGGCGATGCCAGGCACCAGGGAGGCGCCGGCAAACACGCGGGGGACAGTGGCGCCGACACCTTCGTCGGCGCCATCGGATGCGCCCGCGGTGGAAAGCACCTCGGCCAGCAGCATGGCCACCGTCTCAAGTTCGTCCACCTCTTCTTCGGAATAGCTGCGCGGATTCCGGTTCTGCGCTGCCACCACGCCCAGCGTCCGTCCGGCGCGACGCACCGGCACCGCGAGCATTGATGCAAACGGCTCCTCGCCGGTCTCCGGCCGGTAGGCAAAGGCGGGATGGTTCTGTGCGTCCGGCAGGTTCATGACCTGGCCGGTGGCAGCGCATAACCCGATAATGCCTTCACCAACCCGCAGGCGCGTGCGGCCAATCGCTGCCGGGTTCAGTCCCTGTGTTGCCACCAACTCAAGGATCTCGCCGGGACGCGCCGCGTAAATCGAGCAGACTTCGCTGACCAGCTCCGCAGCAACGAGCTGCGCGAGCTCCAGCAACGGCGCGGTGCCGTGCGCCATCGTCTCACGCAGCCTGGCCAGGAGCCGCCGCGGGGTCGCCATCGCCTGTTAGGTTGCGCGCGCGGCAAGCGCCGCTACGGCCTGCCCGACCAGTTCCTGGAAGATGTCCGACGTAGGCTGCTCAGCCGTCACCATGCCGACTGACTGCCCGGCCATGACCGAGCCGTTCTCCACGTCACCGTCGATCACCGCGCGGCGAAGCGCACCGGCCCAGAAATGCTCGATCGCAAGCTGCGCGGCGTCCTTCGTGAGCTCTCCGGCCTCGAAGCGATCGCGCGTCTCTGCCTGGAAGCGAAGGAAGCGCTTCACACCTTCGTTGACGAGCCCGCGCACCGGGATCACCGGAAAGCGCTCGTCCAACTGGATCGACGGCACCGCATCGCGCGCCGCCGCCCGGATGAACGCCCGTTTGAAGTTGGGGTGGGCGATCGACTCACTGGCAGCGGCGAAGCGTGTGCCGAGCTGCGCCCCCGACGCGCCCATCTCCAGCATGGCCAGGATCGCGTCGCCCCGACCGAGGCCGCCGGCAACGAACACCGGTACCTCGCGGATCTGCGGCAATATCTCTTGGGCCAGCACCATCAGGGACACCGGGCCGATATGGCCGCCTGCCTCCGACCCTTCGATCACCAATGCATCGGCCCCAGAACGGACCAATCGCTTGGCCAGCACCAGCGCGGGAGTGAAGGCGATCAGCTTCGCACCGCCGTCTTTCACCGCGCGCACGGCACCGCCTGGGGGAATGCCGCCCGCCAGCACGATGTGGCCAACGCGCGCGTCAAGGCACACGCGGATCAGGTCGTCCAGCCGCGGGTGCATAGTGATCAGGTTCACGCCGAACGGGCACTGGGTCAGCGCCTGCGTGCCGGCAATCTCGGCGGCCAGCATGTCGGGTTCCATCGACCCGCAGGCGATCACGCCGAAACCACCTGCGTTGGAGATCGCCGCAACCAGATGGCGCTCGCTGACCCAGCTCATGGCCCCACCCATGATGGCGAAACGGCAGCCAAGGAACGCCGTGCCGCGCGACCACAGCCGGTCGAGTTCCGCCCGCGCGGCCGTCATGGCGTCAGGGATGGCAATGTCAGGAGGCATCGAGGCCATAGGCGGTGTGCAACGCGCGCACAGCGAGCTCGGTGTATTCGGCAGCGATCAACACGCTCACCTTGATCTCGCTGGTCGAGATGACCTGGATGTTGATCGCCTTGTCTGCCAGCGCGCGGAACATCGTGTTGGCGACGCCCGCGTGGCTTCGCATGCCGACGCCGACAACGCTGATCTTGGCCACATTTGGATCGGCCAGCACCTCGGAGAAGCCGATTTGCGGGCGCGCCTCAGCGAGCGTCGTCTGCGTGCGAGGGAGATCGGTCTTGCCCACCGTGAACGTCATGTCGGTGGTGCCGTCAGCCGAGATGTTCTGCACGATCATATCGACGTTGACATTGTGCTCCGAGAGCGCGCCAAACACCGCGGCGGCGATGCCCGGGCGATCGGGAACGTGTCGGAGCGTGATCTTCGCCTCGTCGCGCGAATAGGCGATCCCGGAGACATTCTGCTTTTCCACGATCTCGTCCTCATCCACCACCAGCGTGCCCGGAACATCGTCGAAGCTGGACAACACCTGCACTCTGACCTGCTCGTTCATCGCCAGCTCGACGCTGCGGGTCTGCAACACCTTGGTCCCGACCGAGGCGAGTTCCAGCATCTCCTCGTAACTGATCCGCGCCAGCTTGCGCGCCTGCGGCACGATGCGAGGGTCTGTCGTATAGACACCGTCCACGTCGGTGTAGATGTCGCAGCGATCTGCCTTCAGCGCCGCCGCCAGCGCCACCGCCGAGGTATCCGAGCCACCGCGTCCCAGCGTCGTGATGCGGTTGTCCGGGCCGATCCCCTGGAAGCCGGAGACAATGGCGACCTGGCCCGTGCCCATGCGGCGAACCAGTTCCGTGCCCTCGATGTCTGCGATGCGGGCCTTGCCGTGCGCGTTGTCGGTCCGGATAGGGATTTGCCAGCCCTGCCAGGATCGCGCCTCAACGCCGATTTCCTGGAGCGCGATCGCCACCAGGCCACTGGTGACCTGCTCCCCCGTCGCGACCACGGTATCATACTCGCGCGCGTCATGCAGGGGAGACAGTTCCTGGCAGTAGCCAACGAGCTGGTTGGTGACGCCGGACATGGCCGAGACCACCACCGCCACCTCGTGGCCCGCCTCAACCTCCCGCTTCACCCGGCGGGCGACATTGCGTATGCGGTCGAGATCGGCCACGGAGGTGCCGCCGAACTTCATCACGATGCGAGACATCTGCGCGCCCTCCAGGGCTGCGGGATGGGATTGGATACCCAAGCTGTTATTGTGGCCGGCGCCGGTCTGGCGCGCATATCGGGCGCACACATACCGGCGGTGCCGGAAGGGGGCAACATGGCGCAGACGAGCAGCATCTCGGCGGAGGAAGTCGCCCGCTTCGACGCGCTGGCGGAGGAGTGGTGGAATCCGGACGGCCCGATGCGGCCGCTGCACCGGATGAACCCGGCCCGGATCGCGTGGATTCAGGAGCGCGTGCGGCTCCGCTACGGCGACCGACCGACGACGATACTGGATGTGGGCTGCGGCGCCGGGTTGGCGGCCGAGG
>DATJJM010000350.1:0-20580 GCA_035492535.1 Acetobacteraceae bacterium
TTCCCGCTCAGCGTCGGCGCCGAGGCCGCGTGCGAAGTGGTCGCCGTTGGCGATAGCGTCACCACGATCCGTCCCGGCGACCGCGTCGTCCCCTATGCCGCACTCGTCTGTGGCGCCTGCCCTGCCTGCGCGCATGGCCGCGAAAACCTGTGCGAGAACGTCGCCGGCGTGCGCGGCTTCCACGTCGATGGGTTCGCGCAGGGACTCACCAACCACCCCGCGCGCCTGGTCGCGAAAATCCCTGCCAATGTCGCGCTAAAAGATGCCGCCTGCGTCGCCGTCGCCTACGCGACCGTCGAGCATATGCTGTTCGACAACGCCCGGCTTGAACCAGGCGAATGGATCCTCGTGCACGCCGGTGGCTCCGGCATCGGCTCCATCGCGATCCGCGCCGCAAAATCGCTCGGCTGCACCGTCATCACCACCGTCGGCAGCGACGACAAGGCTGCGAAGGCGCGCGCGCTCGGCGCCGATCACGTCATCAACTATCGCGAGGATCGTTTCGAAGGCGTCGTCCGTCGCCTCACCGGCAAGCGAGGCGTGGACGTCGTGTTCGAACATACCGGCACCGATACCTGGAATGGCTCGTTGCTGTCCCTGAAGCGGGGCGGACGCCTCGTGACCTGCGGTGCCACATCAGGCCCTTCGGGCAGCATCAACCTGATGCAGCTCTTCCAGCAACAGTATCGCATCATCGGTTCGTTCGGCTCGCCACTGAGCGCTCTCGGCCGCGCGCTGGACCGCATCGCCTCCGGCGTCCATCCGGTGATCGATACCGTCTATCCGCTCGACGATTTCCGCACCGGCCTCGGCCGGCTGGAAAGTCGCGACGTATTCGGCAAGATCCTCGTCGAGCTGTAAGAGGAGCCGGCGATGAAGATCGCCACGTGGAACGTCAACTCGATCCGCCAGCGCGAACAGCACGTCGCGCGCTGGTTGGAACAATGTCAGCCGGATGTCCTGTTGCTGCAGGAGATCAAGTGCGAGACGCACGCCTTCCCTGCCCTCTCCTATCAGGCGCTCGGCTACAAGTCCGAAGCCGTTGGCCAGAAATCGTATAACGGCGTCGCTGCCCTGGCACGCGTGCCATTCACCGTGCGGCATCGCGCCTTGCCTGGCCTGTCCGCGGACGACGCCCAGTCACGCTACATCGAGATCGAAATGGATGGCGTGACCGTCATCGGCATCTACCTGCCGAATGGCAATTCCGGCGGAGAAGCAGGCTTCGCCTACAAGCTCGCCTGGATGGACCGGCTCGCCGAACGTGCCGAGGCACTGCTCGAGGCAGACACACCTTTCATCATCACCGGCGATTTCAACGTTTGTCCCACCGCCGAGGATCTTGCCCCCGGAGCCCTGTCTCCCACCGACGCACTGGTGCACCCGGAAAGCCGTGCCCGCTATCGACGCTTGCTCTGGGACGGCCTGACCGACGCGGTGCGTGCCGTGCACCCGCACGGCACCGTCTACACATTCTGGGATTACCAGGGCGGTGCCTGGCAGCGCGACAGCGGTCTGCGCATCGACCATGCGCTGCTGTCCCCAGGCTTGGCGGAGCGCTTGGTCGCCGCCGCACCAGACCGCGAGGAACGTGCCCGACCGCAGCCATCGGATCACGTCCCCGTGGTCGTGGAGTTACATTAACTCGCTCCATTCGTCATAGCCGGGCCCATTCGTCATAGCCGGGCTTGACCCGGCTATCCGTTTACATCGGCAACTGCGTGGCGCGGCTGCTCACCGCGAGTGCGAACACCCGGCGCAGATCGGTTCAGATATCCGCGTAGCAATGGCTCTCTGCTTCCGCGCCGGGGTGAGTGACAGCCCCGAGATACGCAGGACCGACGAGTTGCGCGTATTTCCAGATTGCGCCCGAATTGTAGTCGGTCTTGCGCGGCTGCCATGCAGCGCGTCGCGCGGCCAGTTCCGCATCGGACAGCAGCACATCGATGCTGCCCTTCTCGGCATCGATCACGATCTTGTCGCCATTCCTCAGCAATCCGATCGGCCCGCCAATCGCGGCCTCAGGCCCCACATGGCCAACGCAAAAGCCACGCGTCGCACCCGAGAAACGCCCATCGGTGATCAGCGCGACCTGTTCGCCCATGCCCTGGCCATAAATCGCACTCGTGGTGGACAGCATCTCCCGCATGCCGGGTCCGCCCTTCGGCCCCTCATAGCGGATGATGATCACATCTCCCGCCTTGTAGGCACGGCTCTGCACCGCCTCGAACGCCGCCTCTTCTGAATCGAAACAAAGCGCCGTCCCTTCAAAGCGCAGCTTGTGCATGCCGGCGATTTTCACGATCGCGCCTTCCGGCGCCAGGTTGCCCTTCAGACCGACCACGCCACCCGTCGTCGAGATCGCCTTCGAGACCGGATAGACCACGTCCTGATCGGTGGGGAACACCACGTCCTTCAGGTTCTCGGCCAGCGTCTTGCCGGTGACGGTCACGCAATCACCATGCAGCAGACCCGCATCCAGCAGAGCCTTCAGGATCACCGGAATTCCGCCGATGCGATGCACATCGAGCGCCACGTACTTCCCGCCCGGCTTCAGATCGGCGATGTACGGCGTACGGCGCATGATCTCCACCACGTCGTCCATGGTGAAGCGGATGCCAGCCTCATGGGCCATCGCCGGAAGATGCAGGCCGGCATTGGTGGAACCGCCGGTGGCAGCCACCGCAACTGCTGCATTCTCGAATGCCTTCCGCGTCGCGATGTCGCGCGGCCGCAGCCTGTTGTCGAGCAGTGCCATCACTGCGCGCCCTGACTCCACCGCCCAGCGATCCCGATCCTCATAGGGTGCCGGCGCACCGGCGGAACCCGGCAGCGCGAGGCCAATCGCCTCGCTGACCATCGCCATCGTATTGGCGGTGAACTGCCCGCCGCAGGCCCCGGCCGACGGGCAGGCGACGCATTCCAGCTCGTGCAGTTCCGCATCCGTCATCTTGCCGGCGGAGTGCTGCCCTACGGCTTCGAACACATCGACCACGGTGACGTCGCGGTCCTTGAACCGGCCCGGCAGGATCGAGCCGCCATACATGAACACGCTGGGCACGTTCAGCCGCAGCATCGCCATCATCATGCCAGGCAACGACTTGTCGCACCCCGCGAGACCGACCAGCGCGTCGTAGCAATGGCCGCGCATGGTCAGCTCCACGCTGTCCGCGATCAGGTCCCGCGACACCAGCGAGGACTTCATCCCCTGATGGCCCATGGCGATGCCATCGGTCACCGTGATCGTGGTGAATTCACGTGCGGTGCCGCCATTCTCCGCGACCCCCTTCTTCACCGACTGCGCCTGGCGCGCGAGCGCGATGTTGCAGGGCGCCGCCTCGTTCCAGCAGGTCGCGACGCCGACGAACGGCTGGTCGATCTCGTCCTCGGTCAGCCCCATCGCATAGTAGTAGCTGCGGTGCGGCGCACGGCCCGGGCCAACGGTGACGTGGCGGGACGGCATGCGCGATTTGTCCCAGCGGCGAGTAAGCATCGTTCGGTCCTCTCGTGGTCGGGTACCCTGCTTATAGCGTCAGGGCGACCAAGGCCAAACGGGACCCCGCTGGCGTCAATGCGCCGCCACCACCGATGCGCCCTGGTTGGTGAATTCGGGGCGGAACGCCGCGTCGCACGGATCGCCGTCCACATTGGCTGCTGCAGTTGCAGTTGGCTTCGGCGGGCCGCTGCCAAGCGGCAGGTTGCCGGCATGTGCCAATGTCTGGTTGGCATCATTCAGAATCTGCTCGTGACGCTGCTCCCATGCGACAGTCCGTGCGAAGCGGTCCTGCAGGCAGGCATCGAACCTCTTGACGCGCTCGATGGATCCCACAGTCAGGACATCGCTCGACCCGACCTTCTGTACCCGCTTTTCCGCCGCGAGCTGATACAGCTGGCATAGATGCGGGTCGCCAATCACATCCTGGCCAATCCGCCCGTGGAGTTGCTCCAGTTGCGCGACAGTCCGCACGTCGCGGACCGCCGCAGACGCATCGTCGTCGAACGCGATCACGCCGGACAGCGCTGTGCCGATGACCGGCATCAGCAATGCGAAGATCGAGATCGGAAAGACCGCACCGGCCACAAGTGAGCGGAACGCAAGATCGGTATCCTTGTTCATCACCAATGTCTTCAGGCCAACCAGAAAGGCAGCGGCTGCGCTGACCAGCAGAATGGTAACCTGATGCCAACGCAGTCTGGCCTGACGCTTGTCGGCGTCGGCAACATAATGCTGGCGTTCGTTCATCACGCGATTGCTCTGATAAATGGCCGCTTGCTCGAACGGGGTCAGAACGTAATCGGGCTCGCGATCATTCGGCGCTTGAGATGTCGCCTTCAGTGTGGCGCCGTCCGACACCGGCCCGTCCATTTCAGGGTCAACAGAATTGAGCCGAAGGACCGCCAGTTGCCGCGATGACCACGACTTCGGGCTGCCGGACCAACGGCATGCGCCGATGGCGGTGGCAATGTGGCCATGATCCAACCCCGGGTCATCCAGGTCGCTGATCGAAATCCGGCCCGTCTGTCCCACATCGGCCTTCCGCACCAACGGCCCAAGCTCGCCATACGCCAGCAGCCAAAGGAAAGCGCCTCCGGCACCCGCGGCAAGCACTGCACCGATGAGCTGCTGTATCCGTTGCCATGCCCACAGCCATGACATGTGCCGTCTCCCTCAATTTCACAGCGACGCTGTTCAATCAGGGGTTGTGTGACACGTGCCGACTGTCTGTCTGTGAAACGCTTCAGCGCCTGCGCGCCGCGCAATCTACGCCGGCGTCACTCCATACATGTCCACCTGCCACCCGGCCGCTGTCAGCGGCAGTGTCTTGACCGTGCGCCGTATTCCGATCTGGTAGATCGGTTGGAACAGCATGATCAGGTTCGCCTGATCCACCATGATCCGCTGGTATTCCTTCCACATCTCGATCTGCTTCTGCTTGTCCGTCTCGGCGGCGGCGCGATGCACCAGCTTCACCACGTCATCTGGCGGCACCCAGTGCACCCGCCGCGCCACCCGCTCCACCGTTGCCGCAGCCCACAGTTCGCTCTCGATCGCCGGCGGGTTCCAGAATGTCAGCGCAGACGTGGCATGATAGGTCGTGTACTGCGTGCGGAACGTCACCGTATCGAGCGGCACCAGCTTCGCCACGATCCCGACCCGCGCCAGATCAGACTGCAGCTTCTGCGCCAGCACCTGGAACGTCGTACCGGTGATCGAGCTGGTCCCGTATTGCAGATCGAATTCGAAGCCATTCGGAAGACCCGCTTCCGCCAGCAGCTTCTTCGCCTTGTCGAGATCTTCGTGGAAGCCGATCTCCCGCGCGATCTCTTCCGTTGAGCCATTTGTGCCGATCGGCAGGAACGAGGCCGGTTTAACCGCATTGCCTGCCATCAGCGAATTCTTGATGCCGTCGTAATCGATGGCATAGCCGATCGCCTGTCGCGCCTGCTTGACCGCCAGCGCCTTGTTGAACGCAGGCTCGGATGTCAGCGCGAGATAGACGAAGTCCGTGCTGAACAGCCGGTTGATCCAGATGTCCTTGTTGTCCTTCAACGTGGCGATCTGCTCCGGAATCAGGTTGAACGCCGCATCCACATCACCGCGTTGCAGCGACAGAAGCTGCACCGCGCTATCCGGCATATGGCGGAACACCACACGGTCGAACGGCGGCTTACCTCGCCAGTAGTGTGGGTTCGCGACAAGCTGGATCTGCGAGTTCTGCTCCCATCGCACCAGCTTGTACGGCCCCGTACCAACGGAATTCTGGTCGAGCCAGGTGCGCGCCTTGTCCTTCGCCTTGGCATCGGTGCTCGCGTCCGCACCATGTTCCTCCAGCACCTTCTTTTCGCAGGCAACAAAGCTTGGTGCTGCGAGGATGGTCAGGATCGGTTCCTCCGGCGCCTTCAGCACCACGTCGATCGTCTTGTCATCGACCTTGTCGAAGCTGGCGACGTTGGAGAGATACTGCGACGGCTGATCCCCGACCCGCTGCTCGCGGTTGAGCGAATAGACCCAGTCATCCGCTGTCATCACATTGCCGCTGGGGAACTTCACCCCATCACGCAGGGTAAAGCGCCAACCCTTGCCGTCCGGCGTGCGTTGCCACGAAGTCGCAAGACACGGCTTCACGTTGACGTAGTCATCCGGCGTCATCGTCACCAGGCATTCGTAGCAGGCAGCCACGATCAACGGCGCCACATAATTCGACTGATGCGCCGGATCGAACGTGACCGTGTCCGCGAAATCAATCGCAAGAACGATCGTACCCTTGTGGCTTTGCGCGAAGACCGGCGGCCCATCGAGTGCGGTGGCGGCAAACGCGGCGCCGCCGATACCGAGCATCCGCAGCAACTCGCGACGATCGACCATCACGCCTGATGGCTGCTTCATATCCGGTCCCTTCCTCCTCGATTTTTCTCTCACGGACTATAGGGACCGACACACCGCCGGTAAATCGCTGCGCGGCGGTTCTGTTTGACACTCCCCATCCGATGGTCAAGATTTGCTCGCAATAAGTGTTGGAGGAGACAGCGCGCATATGCTTCGCTTTCTCGTTGCGCGCGTGACTTCCATGCTTGTCATGGCACTGCTCGCCACGCTGGTCGTGTTCCTGATAACGAATACCGTTCCGGGAGATCCCGTGCTGGCGCAGCTTGGCGATCAGGCTGCCTCCGATCCGGCATTCGTTGCCCAATGGCGTCACGACTACGGCCTCGATCGGCCATTATGGGAACGATACTTCATCTTCCTGGAAGGCGTCAGCCACGGTGATCTTGGCCGCTCCATCCATTCGCAGCGGCCGGTGATGGATGATATCGAAGAATACACGCCCGCCACGCTGGAACTTGCGACCGTCGCCTTCATCCTGACACTGATCGTCGGCATCCCACTCGGTATCCTTGCGGCCGTGAAGCGCGATTCCTGGATCGATCACCTCGCGCGCGTTGTCTCGCTGCTTGGCGTTTCATCTCCCACCTTCTGGCTCGCCTTCATCCTGCTTGCCGTCTTCTACGGCTATTTGCAGATTGCCCCCGGGCCAGGACGGCTCGATCCGATCGCATTGCCGCCGCCAACAGTCACGGGTTTCTACCTGATCGATTCCGCGCTGGCCGGCGACTGGGATACATTCCAGGATGCCGCCGCTCACCTTGTCCTGCCATCGATCGTGTTGGCCGCGGCGACGATCGGGCTGATCACCCGCACCACCCGCGCCAGCATGCTGGAGGCCATCCGTCAGGACTACGTGCGAATGAGCCGCGCAAAAGGCCTGCGCGAACGGAGCGTGATCCTTGGCCACGTGCTACCCAATGCCCTAGTACCGGTTGTGACACTCGGTGGCCTCGCCTACGCCAATTTGCTCACCGGTGCGGTCCTGACCGAGACCGTGTTCGCCTGGCCTGGTCTCGGCCGCTACACGTTCCTCAGCGCAGCGGCGCTCGACTTCCCTGCCATCATGGCTATCACGCTCATCGTCGCCGTCACCTACCTCGTGGTGAACCTGATCACCGACATCAGCTATGCGGTGCTCGACCCGCGTGTACGCCAATGAGCGGTGCCGACATCGTGGCGGTAGCACAGCCATTGCCAAGGACCCGCTGGCAACGCCTGCAGCGCCAGTATTCGCTCGCCGCCATCGGTGCGGGGATTGTGCTTGTCTGGATCCTCGTGGCGCTGCTCGCACCCGTTCTCGCCCCCTACGCGCCGAACGCCGTTTCTGTCGGTACGCGACTCCTGCCACCAAGCGTAATCCATTGGCTGGGCACCGACGAACTTGGCCGTGACGTGCTGTCACGGCTCATCTATGGCGCACGCATATCCTTGGTGGCCGGCTTCGTCGTCGTCACGCTCGGCGCAGTGATCGGAACATTGCTCGGCGGCATCGCAGCCTATGCTGGCGGACTGGTGGAAGAGGCGATCATGCGCCTCACCGATCTTGTGTTGTGCTTCCCGCCGATCATCCTGGCACTTGCCATCGGCGCTGCGCTCGGCGTCGGGACCACCAATACCATCATCGCGATGCTCGTAGTGTGGTGGCCGAAATTCGCCCGCCTGGCACGGAGCCTGGTCCTGCAACAGCGCTCGCTGGAATATGTCGAGGCCGCACTCGTCGCCGGCTTCGGTCCTGGACGCATCCTGCTGCGTCACATCATCCCCAACTCGATCGGCCCATTGATCGTGCTGGTGACGTTGGACGTCGGCAACGCGATCATCATCTTCGCCGGCCTGTCCTTCCTCGGCCTGGGTGTCGTGCCGCCAACGCCGGAATGGGGCTCCATGATCTCCGAAGGACGCGAACTCGTCGCCCAATGGTGGGTCGCGAGTTTCCCTGGCTTCGCGATCCTGTCCATTGTGCTTGGCTTCAACTTCCTCGGTGACGGCGTGCGCGACTGGCTCGACCCGCGGTCGCGGCAATTCTGATGGATGCTGTCGAATCCCGGCCGGTGCTGGAGGTCGATGACCTCCGTACCTGGTTCTACACGGATAGCGGACCGGCGCGCGCTGTCGATGGCGTCAGCTTCAACGTCGCGGCCGGCGAGACAGTGGGCATCGTCGGTGAGTCCGGCAGCGGCAAGAGCGTCACCGCGCTTTCAGTCATGCGTCTGCTCGAAGAACCGGCACGCATCGTCAGCGGCACCGTGCGGTTCCGTGGCCGCGATGTGTTCGCCATGCCTCCGGGTGAGCTGCGTGCGATGCGCGGCGGCGATGTGGCGATGGTGTTCCAGGACCCGATGACGTCGCTGAACCCGGTGCTCCGTATCGCGCGTCAGCTCAGCGAGGCGATGACGGTTCACGGCCGCCCTCGTGCCGAAGCGACACAACGCGGCATCAGCCTGCTCGGCGCCATGGGGATCTCCGCACCGGAACGTGCGATGAGCAACTTCCCCCACCAGTTCTCCGGTGGAATGCGCCAACGCGTCGTCCTCGCGATGGGTATGAGCAACGAGCCCGCGCTGTTGCTCGCCGACGAACCCACGACGGCACTCGACGTCACGATCCAGGCACAGATCCTCGATCTGCTGCAAACACTGAACCGCGATTTCGGCACCGCCATCGTGCTGATCAGCCACGACCTTGGCGTGATCGCGACCATCTGCGCCCGGGTCATCGTGATGTACGCGGGAGAGGTGGTGGAGGAAGGTCCGACAGCGGACGTGCTGGCCAATCCACGCCATCCCTACACCTGGGCGTTGCTGAACGCGCGGCCAGGGCTTGACATGGATCGCGGCGATCGCCGGCTGACCACCGTTGAGGGCACGCCACCCGATCCGTTGGATTTCCCCAAAGGATGCCGCTTCGCCCCGCGTTGCCCGTTCCGTCAATCGATCTGCGACGAGCATCCGCCACTGCTGGACGTCGGCCCCGGCAGGACATCGCGTTGCTGGCTCTCGCGTGACGACGCCATGCCTTTCGTGCGCCAGCCTCGCATATCGCACGGCACTGCCACCGAGCAGCCCGAGACACGCCCGCCCATCATGGAAGTGCAAGGCCTGGTCAAGCATTTTCGCCTCGGTGGCGGAATGCTGGCGAAGCGTCGCGTTGTGCATGCGGTGGATGGCGTCGATCTCACGATTGATCGTGGCGAAATCCTTGGCGTGGTGGGCGAGTCCGGCTGCGGCAAATCCACCCTGGCGCGCACATTGCTGCGGTTGTACCGGCCGGACAGCGGCAGCATCCGCTTCGATGGCCAGGAGATCGCACAGGCGTCCGCCGCGGACATCCGTCCGCTGCGGCGACGGTTGCAAATGGTCTTCCAAAGTCCGTTCGCCAGTTTGAACCCGCGCATGACCGTCGATGCAATGCTGGCAGAACCTCTGCGCTACCACGGGCTGACGGAAAACGCGGATGCCACGCGCCGCAGGATCGACGAACTGCTCGGCCTGGTCGGCCTCGGATCCGCCGCGCGCGGGCGCTACCCGCATGAGTTCTCCGGCGGCCAGCGGCAACGCATCTCGATCGCCCGCGCGCTCGCCCCACAGCCAGACTTCATCGTGGCGGACGAACCGATCTCCGCGCTCGACGTGAACATCCAGGCGCAGATCGTCAATCTGATGATGGACCTGCGCGAACGCCTCGGCCTGACCTACCTGTTCATCGCACATGACCTGGCTGTCGTGCGGCACATCAGCGATCGCATCATGGTGCTGTACCTGGGTCAGGTGGCGGAAGTCGCACCGGCTGGCGACCTGTTCACCGCGCCACTCCACCCGTATACGCGCTACCTGATTTCGGCCCAACCGTCGCTGCACGGTCCGACGGATGGTTCACAGCGATTGAAATTGTCGGGCGAGCCAGCCAACGCAACCGATCCACCCTCCGGTTGCCGGTTCCGCACCCGCTGTCCGATCGCGAAGGACATCTGCGCCGAACAGCCGCCGCCGCTCCGCATGCTGCGTCCCAAACACCAGGTCGCCTGCCACTTCGCAGGCGAGTTCCAGTGATGGCCAACTTGACGCAGTTCGCCGCCCAGTCCCAAGGTTTCGGCAGAAACGTGAAAGGTGCCCGGTAATGGTCGCTCAGGTTCGGGAAATACGTCCAGACTTCGTTGCGGAAATCTCCGCCTTCGATATGCGCGAGCCGCTCTCCGCGGACGACGTCGCCATCATCCAGAACGCCATCGACCACCACCCGGTTTTGGTCTTCCGCGGACAGCACGTCACCAACGACCAGCAGATCGCATTCAGCCGCAATTTTGGCTCGCTCGCCCGCGCCACCGAGTATCAGAAAGACCCGTCGAAGCGGCGCCTCGGCGGTGAGATGACCGACGCCTCGAACCTCAGCGAGACCAGCGAAGTCCTCGGAGCCGGTGATCGGCGGCGCGTCAACAACCTGGGCAGCCGGCGCTGGCACACGGATGGCTCGTACAAGCGCCTTTCGGGCAAGTATTCATTGCTGTCATGCCACACCGTGGTGGAGCATGGCGGCCAGACGCAATTTGCCGACATGCGCACCGGCTATGACGTGCTGCCGGCTAAGTTGAAGGAACTGATCGCCGATCTGGTGGTCGAGCACAGCATTTTCCATTCTCGGGAAGTCGTCGGCTTCAGCGGCTTCTCACAGGAGGAACAGAAGACTCTACCCTCCGCGCAGCATCCGCTGGTGCGCATTCATGCGCCGACCGGCCGCAAGTCGGTCTACGTCTCATCACATGCCTCGCACGTGGTCGGCTGGCCCATCCCGGAGGGGATCGATCTGCTGTACGAACTGATGGACCGAGCAACCCAGCCCGACAACGTCTATACACACCAATGGCAGGTCGGCGATCTGGTGATGTGGGACAACCGCTTCACCATGCACCGCGCGCGCCGCCACTATCCCGAGACGGCCGTGCGCGATATGCGCCGCACAACGATCGAGGAAGACGTGCCACCGCTGGAACAGGCCGCGTAGCCGCGCCGGATCAGTCGCCCCGCCACCGCAGCACGCGCGCCTCGACCTGTTTCAGCCCGGCATTGATGATCGCACCGACCAGCGCCAGCACAATGATGCCGGCATAGACGCTGGCCGTGTTGAAAAGGCCCGTGGCCTGGCTGATCAGGTAACCGATGCCGCTGTTCGAGGACATGAACTCGCCGATCACCGTGCCCACCAGCGCGTAGGGCACGCTGACCTTCAAACCGGTGATGACCCAGGAAGCCGCAGACGGGATGATGACATGCCGCAGCACGGATAGCTCGCCGCCGCCCATGATCTTCGTCGTGTTCACGTAAAGCGGATCGACCTCGCGCACGCCAGAGAACGTGTTCAGGAAAATCACGAAGAAAACGATAGCCGCCGAAACCGCGACCTTGCTTTCGATCCCAATGCCGAACCAGATGATGAACAGCGGCGCCAGGGCGATCTTGGGAATGGAATAGATCGCCGTGATGTAGGGATCGAAAACCTCAGCCAGCAGCCGGTATCGGCCGAACAGCAACCCCAGGCTGAACCCTATGCCACATCCGATGACGAACCCCAATGCTGTCGCTTCCAGCGTGACCGACAGGTTGGTCCACAATGTGCCGTCCAGCGTCCAGTGCCACAGCCGCAGGCCTACCGCTTCGGGTGAGGAAATCAGCAGCGTGTCGATCCATCGCCCCGACGCATGATGCCATAACCAGATGAATGCGACCCCCACAACAATGCGCAAGACGATCACCAGAACGCGCCGGCGTACCTCCGAGGCTTCGACAGCACGGACAGATGCGGTTCGCAGGCCACCGCCAATCGCGGCAACCTCGTCAGCCGCGCCACTCATGCGGCCTCTCCCTTGCGGATCTCGGGCGCCAGCGCATCCCACAGGCGTGTATACGCCGCCTCGAATTCCGGCAGGAAGCGTACGCGGAAGACATCGCGATCCACCGGCAGGTCGATCGGTTCGATCGCCTTGATGCGCCCCGGCCGCCCGCTGAACACCACCACGCGGTTCGCCAGCGTAACGGCCTCGGCCAGGTCATGCGTGACGAACACCACGGTCTGGCGCCGCTCCAGCCAGATCCGCAGCAGCCGTTCCTGCATCAGTAGCTTCAGTTGCGCATCCAGCGCACCGAACGGTTCGTCCATCAGCAGTGTGTCCGGCCCATAGGCCAGCAATTGCGCCAATGCGACGCGCTTGCGCATCCCCCCGGACAATTCCGCGGGGTATGCGCGCCCGAACCCGCTCAGCCCGACGTGATCCAGCATCGCCGCGACATGATCGCGCCGTTGCGCGGCAGGCATCCCGTGGAACCGCAGCGGCAGCGCCACATTCTGCTCCACCGTTCGCCACGGCAGAACGGCATCCCGCTGCGTCATGTAGCCGACGTCGCGATTGATGCCGGTCACCGCCCGGCCATGATGCAGGATGCTGCCTTCGGTCACCGGCAGGATGCCCGCGATCATGTTCATCAGCGTGGACTTGCCGCACCCCGAGGGGCCCACGAACGCCACGAACTCGCCGGCTTCGATCGTCAGATCGATCCGGTCCAGCGCCAGCACCTCGCGTCCGCGCCCGACATACGCCTTGCGAACGCCACGGATTGCGATGCCAGCGCCGCCGGTCATAGGTGCTTCATGGCATCGGATGCGATCGAGGTGTCATAGACCGATGCGAACGTCAGGCTGGCCGGCAGCTTTTCCACGCCCTGCGTCGCATTGGTCGCGTTCAGGAAATCGACATTGATCTGGAACAGCGCCGGATCGGGAACCGGCTGCTCGAAATAGATCTTCGAGTTCGACGCGTAGGCCCGCTCAGCGATCGCCGTGTCCAGTTGCAGGAAGGGAATGGCGAACGCCTTGAATTTATCCGGCTCCTGCTTGATGGCTTGCAAAGTCAGCGCAATCCCCGTCGCATACCTCACCAGCGCGTCCCGCTTTGCTCCCAGCGTCTTTTCCGACGTAGATGCAATGATATAGCAGAACCGGGCGAGCTGCGGTGGCGGGTTCACCGCCATGTCGAACAGGTAGGAGCAATCCGCCTTCGCCACCGCCAGATCGGCGCTCGGCGATGACAGGCAGAAACCGTCGATCACGCCTTGCTGGAGACCGGCCAGCATGCCCGGTCCGCCGCCCTGGATTGGCACCAGCCGCAGGTCCTTGTTGGGATCCATGCCGCCCTGCAACGCCAGCCATCGGAACAAGGCATCCGGTGCGCCGCCAGGTCCCGTGGTCCCCAGCCGTTGCCCGCGCAGCAACGCGATCTTCTGGGCCACCGGGCTCGCCTCGGTCACGCCGGCCTTCGCCATCACGTCCTGCTTCAGCACCACGTGCGACGAGAACCTTCCCACCGTCTGCACGAAGCTGCGGATCGCCAGGTTCTGGCTGCGGGCATTGAACGCCTCGCCCGGGTCACCCAGTACGATGTCCGGCCCGCTGCCGGCTAATGCCGCGATGTTCGTGCCGCGATTGGATGCATTTGAAACCACCTTCACGCCGGCCTTGGCGAAGAAGCCGCCCTCGCGCCCATAGTCCTCCGCCAGCCACAGCCATGATCGGCTGGTGGACCGCAATGTCTGCAATTCCGGCATCTCCTCCGCTATCGCGAAGCACGGCAAGGCCGCGCCGGCGGCGGCCAGCAGGGTCCTGCGGCGGAGAGCCATGGGCATCACCTCATGATTGGTGCATCGCACCTTACGGCAACAACGCGCCGCCTGCCCACCCCGTTCAGTAGCTCGGCTTCGTCACGAACGGCGTCAGTTGCAGTTCGTGCGTCCAGCATGACCGGTCCTGTGTGTGCAGATACCAGAAAGCTTCGGCGATCTTCTCCGGATTTATCACCAGGTCCGGCTGATTCTGTACTTTCGGCAAAGCCCGTGTGCCCGGTGAATCGATCGTCCCGTCAATGACGATGTTCGCCACGTGGACACCGAACTCCGAGTATTCCTCGGTCAGCACCTGCGCCAGCGTGCGCATCATGACCCTCGGGTAGTACAGCGACTCTCCGGTCTTCCGCTTCGTGCCCCGCAGCGACTTCGAGTTATTAGAAAAGAAGAATGAACCAGACCGCTTCTCCCGCATCGCCGGAAGCACCTGCTTGGCCACCAGGAACGGCCCCCGGCAGGCGATGTGCTGCGTGACGTCGAACATCTCCACGGAGATGTATTCCAGCAATTCCTTGTCCGGCGGCAGATCGCGTCCCTCGAGATAGCCCGCGTTATAAACCAGCACCTCCGGATCGCCGGCATCGCGACGGATGATGTCGAACGCCGTCCCCACCGAGTCCTGCGAAGACAGATCCAGTTCCACGATCGTGCATTCGCCGCGCTGTTCGCGTATCGCCGCGGCAAGTCCCGATGCATTCGCTTCGGCTCGCGTGGTCAACACCACGAAGAACCCCTCCCGGGCAAATTTCTGAGCGATCGCGCCGCCCACGCCCCAGCGCGCGCCCACCGGTATCTGGCTATCGTCCAGCGCCCTGCCATGCGCCAGCTTCGTGTTGCGTCCATCCGACTGCCATTTGGAGGTGGCTCCGACCACCACCGCGACCGGCTTGCCATTGTTGTTCTTCATCTCAGGTCCCTCGTTTCCAACCCCACCAGGCGCACAACGCATCACCCATCACCAGCCGTTTATCGGCCTCGCTCAACCACGTCAGTTCTTCGGTGAACATCGTCACGCATTGCGACCACGAGCACGGCATCTTGCTGATGTCGGTCCCCCAGAACATGCGTTGCGGCCCGAACGCATCAAAGATCTGCCGTAGATACGTCTGCATGATCGGATACGGATACGCCTCTGCCGAATATCCCGGCGCGCCAGTCGCCTTGACCGCCACATTCGGATGCTTCGCCAGCGCCACAAGCTGCGGCATATGCGTCATAGCCGCATGGTCCTTCAGCGTCGTCAGCCCGCCGCGTCCGCCAAGATGATCAATCGTCAACCGAAGTCCCGGATGGCGCTCGGCGATCTTGCCGATCTCCACCAGCGAATCAGTCGCCAGCATCGCAATCGGCACGCCGGCCTTCTCAGCTTCAGCCCATAGCCAGTCGATCGTCCCATCCGCCAGCCACCCACGTGCCGGATCGTGCAGGAACGTATAACGCAGCCCCAGCATGCCCGGCTGATGCCGCCATGTCGCAATCCGAGTGCGCGAGTCCGGCTTGTCCAGCGGCAGCGAACCCATGATGGCGAAGCGCCCCGGATAGTTGCGCACCGCGGCGAACGCCAACTCGGTGGAATTCGGGTCCCAGCCCGGCGGATGGATCACTGCGGCCTCGACACCGCCTGCATCCATCAACGGTACAGCTTCCTCCGGCGTAAAATGCGTGATCTGCCAGTGCGATTGATTGCTGGGCAGACCCACGCCCCACAAATGTACCTGTGCATCGACAATTTGCATGGCAGCGCCTCCTGTCAGGGATGCGGCCCCCAGGGCGCGGCGTGCAGCAGCTTCACCTCCTGCGACATCACCAGCGGCCGAAATTTGCTGGCAAACCCGACAACGAAATCAGTGTTGGCGAAAACCGCCTCCCAATGCTTCCGGCGGTCGGCGTCATCGTCAAACTTCCACAGATGCACGAGCTGATTGATCGTGCCGGTATCGCTCTGGAAATAGCCGATCAGCTTCTTGTCATGGCCGCCCTTCTGCAACGCGGGGAAGCCGAGTTCCTGATACAGCTTCGTCGCTTCCGCCATCTTGCCCACATACAGCGTGTAGGTGCGCATTTCGTAGAGTGCCATGGCTGGTTTCCTTCCCGAACGTGCTGGTACAGCCTACCAGTTCCGTCGCGGACGGAAAGGCACTATCGATAGTGCCCGAACACAGGAGCCACGCCCCATGCCACGCCTCGGTTTCGGCGCCTTCCTCGCCCCCCACCATCCGGTCGGCGAGCATCCGATGTTGCAGTTCCGCCGCGATCTCGACCTGGTCGAACAACTCGACAGGCTCGGCTACGACGAATTCTGGTGCGGCGAGCACCATTCCAGTGGCTGGGAAATGATCGCGTCGCCGGAGATGTTCCTGGCCGCCGCCGGCGAACGCACGCATCGCATCAAGCTGGCCACCGGCGTTGTCTCCCTGCCCTACCACCATCCGTTCAACGTCGCGCAACGCATGGTGCAACTCGACCACATGACCGGCGGCCGCGCGATCTTCGGCTCCGGCCCGGGCGCGCTCGCGTCCGACGCACACACTCTGGGCGTCGATCCGATGGTCCTGCGCGATCGCCAGGACGAGGCCATCGGCGTCATCCGCCGCCTGTTCAGCGGCGAACGAGTCACCGCGAAATCCGAATGGTTCACGCTGCAGGACGCCGCTTTGCAACTACTCCCTTTGCAGGAAGAGATGCCCTTCGCGGTCGCCTCACAGATCAGCCCGTCCGGCATGACGCTCGCCGGCAAGCACGGCATCGGCATCATCTCGATCGGCTCGCTCTCCGAGGAAGGCCTGAACGCGCTGCCCACCCAATGGGGCTTCGCCGAGGCGGCCGCCGCCAAGCACGGCAAGGTCGCCGATCGCAGTCAGTGGCGCGTGCTGCTGAGCTGGCACATCGCCGAAACACGTGAAAAGGCCCGCGCCGAAGCGCGCGACGGCCTGATGCGTCACCATAACGAATACATCACCGGTACCTTGCAGCGCCCTGGCGCACGTCCCTTCAAGACGCCCGATGAAGCGGTGGACAAGACCGCGTTCGGTCCTGCCGCTGTATCCACGATCGGTACGCCGGACGATCTGGTCGCCAAGATCAAGTCGGTGCTGGAAATGAGCGGCGGCTTCGGCACCGTGGTGGGCTTCGTCCATGACTGGGCGAACCCTGAGAACACCAAGCGAAGCTGGGACATGGTGGCGCGCTACGTCGTGCCGGAGATCAACGGCTACCTCGCAGGCCTGCGCAAGTCGCAGGACTTCGTCACCAACAACCGTGCGGTATTCGAACGCTCGCGCGAGGCCATCATGGCGAAGATCCTGGAGAACGAGGCCAGCGCTGCCGCCCTGGCCGTGACGCGATCGCCCATGCTGGCCGCCTCCTCCAGCAATGTGCCCGATTTCGACAAACTACGGACCGGCACGTGAGGTAGTTCACCATGACCGGACCCCTCGCCGGCATTCGCGTGCTCGATCTCACCACCGTCCAGATGGGCCCGTGGTGCACGCGGATCCTCGCCGATCTCGGCGCCGACATGATCAAGGTCGAGGCGCCCGAGGGTGACTCCAACCGCTACACCGGCATCCCTCGCCATCGCGGCATGAGCGGCACCTTCCAGCACAATGCGCGCGGCAAGCGCAGCATCGCCATGGACCTGAAGCAGCCTGCGGCCCGCGAGGCGCTGCTGCGCCTCGTCCCAACCGTCGATGCGTTCGTCTCCAACATCCGCCCGCAGGCTCTCGCACGCCTCAGGCTCGACTACGAGGCCGTCCAGCAGCACAACCCGTCCATCGTCTATCTCAGCATGGTGGGCTACGGCAGCGGTGGCCGCTACGCCGGGCGCCCCGCCTATGACGATCTGATCCAGGCCGCATCCGGCGTCGCCATGCTGCTTCAGCGCTCCACCGGCCAACCACGTTTCATCCCCATGGCAGCCATCGACCGCATCGTTGGATCGGCCGCCGCCAATGCACTGCTCGCCGGCCTGCTGCACCGCGCGCGCACCGGCACTGGCCAGCGCATCGAAGTGCCGATGTTCGAAACCATGGCGCAGTTCGTCCTGTCCGAGCATATGCAGGGCAGTACGTTCGATCCGCCCACCAGTCCTCCGGGCTACCCGCGCACCCTCTCGCAGCATCGCCGCCCCTACCCCACCAAGGACGGTTTCATCGCCGTGCTGCCATACAACGACGGACAGTGGCGCCGCTTCTTCGAAGCCATCGGCAAGGCTCAGCTCGTGGAAAGCGATCCGCGCTTCAAGGACATCGCCGCGCGCACCGCCAACATCGACGCGCTGTACGCCATGATCGGCGAGGAACTGCAATCGCGCACCACCGACGAATGGCTCGATCTCCTCCAACAAAACGACATTCCCTGCATCCGGCCGAACACACTGGAGAGCCTGCTCGAAGATCGGCACCTCGCCGATGTCGGGTTCTTCCAGTTCCAGGACCATCCATCGGAAGGCCGCATCCGCACCATGCGTGAACCCAGCACGTGGTCAGAGACGCCGCCGCCCGAGGGACAGTTCGCACCGCGCCTCGGGCAGCACACGCGCGAGGTTCTTGCCGAAGCCGGCTACACCGCCTCGGAAATCGATTCACTGATCGCGCAGCGCGCCGTGATGACCGACAATACATAGGAAGGAACGACTTATGGCCGAAGATCCGAACATCCCGCTGATGGACCACGAACTCGCATCCGACGAAGTCGCGTGGATGCAGGCCGTCTATCAGGATTTCGACGCCACCCGTGCCTCGTTCGCGGACCCGAAAGAAGCCCTGCGGGACGTCCTTGGCCGCGACGCGCACCGCCTGCCCGAACCCATGGATCTCACCGGACCGGGCCCCTGGCGTGGCGGCCGCAATCGCCACGGCCGCAACGTTACCGCGGTGTTCCTGCCGCGTGTCGAACTGCACCGCCACGCGCGAAGCCGCACCGACCAGTTCGCGATGTACGTCCAAGGCGACGCCGACGCGTTCTCGCTCGATGACAGCGCGCAGCCCGTGCTTACGCAGGTCAACGGCGGCGATCACTTCCACAACGCGCCAAACGCGCCGCACGCATTCCTGCCCAAGGTCGGCAAGCCGATCCCCGACAACTGGGAAATCGCCTTCATCGCCATCACGCCACGCAATCTGCGCGAGGATACCCAAAGCGTCTCGGACGACGTCCGCGCAGCCTATAAGCGGGTCGTTGGGACGGACGCACCGCACGGCGTCTAAGTCTGCGCCTAACCGATCCTTAACCACCGCGCGGCTCTAACTGCCCTTCAGGCAGCAGGAGCCGCCGCATGCCACTCTCGGATTACGTCAACCGCAAGTCGCTTGCGGCGATTGCCGCGAGCGCGGACGGTCGCGACGGCGGTTTGGTCAGGACATTGGGTCCGATGTCGCTGATCGGTCTCGGCATCGGCTGCATCATCGGCGCCGGTATCTTCGTGCTCACCGGCAAGGCGGCCGCCAGTTTCGCCGGACCAGCAATTTCACTCTCCTTCGTGCTCGCCGGCATCGCCTGCGCCTTCGTCGGGCTCTGCTACGCCGAACTGGCCTCCATGATCCCCGCGTCGGGCAGCGCATATACATATACCTATGCAACGATCGGGGAGATCTTCGCCTGGATCATCGGCTGGGATCTCGTGCTGGAATACGGGATGGGCGCCGCGACGGTCGCCGTCGGCTGGTCCGGCTACGCGATGAGTCTGCTCGACAGCTTTGGCATTCACATACCCGCCCAATGGGCTCAGGCCACCGGGGAAGCGGTCATACTTGCCGACGGCACCACGGCGACCGGCATCCTCAACCTGCCCGCCGTACTCGTCGTCGCAGCCCTGACCGCCTTGCTGATGGTGGGCACTAGGGAGTCGGCATGGGTCAACAACGTTATGGTCGCGTTCAAGCTGTTCGTGGTCTGCGTGGTGATCCTCGTCGGCGTCATGTACGTGGACCGCGCAAACTGGGTCCCCTTCATCCCGCAGAACGATGGCAACTTCGGCGAGTTCGGTTGGAGCGGCATCCTGCGCGGTGCGTCGGTGGTGTTCTTCGCCTATATCGGCTTCGATGCGGTCTCCACTGCGGCACAGGAATCGCGCCGTCCGCAACAGGACATGCCCATTGGGATCCTCGCTTCGCTGGCGATCTGCACCATCCTTTACATCCTGATGGCACTGGTCATGACCGGCATGGTTGCCTATCAGAAGCTTGGCGTGGCCGATCCGGTGGCAGTGGCGATGGATCAGACTGGCATTGTGTGGCTATCGCTCCTGGTGAAATTCGCCGCGCTCGCCGGCCTGACGACGGTGATCTTCGCCCTGCTGTTCGGCCAGGCACGGATCTTCTTCGCCATGGCGCGCGACCGCCTCCTGCCGAATTTCTTCAGCGACCTGCATCCTCGGTTCCGTACACCATTCGCCAGCCAGGCGCTCATCGGGCTGGTCGTCGCGCTGATTGCCGCATGCTTTCCAATCGCGCTGCTGGGCGAGATGGTCAGCATCGGCACATTGTTTGCCTTCCTGCTGGTCTGTGGCGCCGTGTTGCATCTGCG
>DATJJM010000351.1:0-23672 GCA_035492535.1 Acetobacteraceae bacterium
CCGCGCTCGCCGGCCAGGCGCCGCCCGAAGCGCAGCACCGTGTCCGCCGCGCGTTCGCCATTGGCATACATGACCGCGGCAATCGCCACGGTCAGCAGAAACTGCAGGAACATCCCGCCGACGCTGCCCATGGCACTGACCAGCCAGCGGGTCAGCGCGCCGGCATATGGCGTCAACTTCGGCGCCAGCTCGTTCACGCCGGCCGAGGTTACATCACCCCAGAGATAGGCAAGTCGTTCACCCACCAGCGGCAGGCCGGCCACCCAGTCAGGCGGCGGTGGCACGCGCAGCGAGACGACGGTCCGCGCCAGGTCGGCGATCTCTTCGGTGTTCGCGACAATGGTGCCGACGGCCAGCCAGCATGGCACGATCAGCAGCATCAGCAGCACGAGGGTCATGATCAGCACCGCGATGCCACGGCGGTGACCTGTGTAGCGCTGCACGGTCAGCATCAACGGCCAGGTCGCGATCACCAGGGTCAGCGCCCAGATGATCGCTACCAGGAACGGAAGCATGATCCAGACACAGGCGACGATGAGGCTGCCGATAAACAGGACCGACAGTGTTATCCGTGTGAGGTCCTGATTTGGTCGCGACATGCCGCCTGGATTCCTCGCTGATGGTCGGGTGCCCGTCGCATGGGGAGCGCGGCAAGCCAGGGACGTGACTTTGGTCGCAGGATCAGCCGCTGCCTCCTCGCAGTCGGAACGACCTTAGCGCCATCTAGCCAGTTGCACGCAGCACCGCCAGGTCGCACCCCTCATCTGCCTGCAGCACCTGCTCCTGGATAATGCGGTCCCAGCCCCGTGTTGCCTTCGCCGGGGGGCGCCATGCGGAGCGACGGCCTGCAAGCACTTCGTCTGTTACCAGCAACTCCAGCTTCCGCTCCTTCACCGATAGACGGATGCGGTCGCCGCTTTCCACCAGGCCCAGCGGTCCACCCGCCGCCGCCTCCGGGGTAATGTGCAGCACGATGGTGCCAAACGCCGTGCCCGACATGCGGCAATCGCTCATCCGCACCATGTCCTTCACCCCTGCACGCGCCAGCTTCTGCGGGATCGGCAGATAGCCCGCTTCCGGCATGCCGGCGGGCGTCAGCGAGCCAGCATTCTTCAGCACCAGGATATCCTGCTCGGTCACGTCCAGCGCGGGGTCGTCGATGTGGTTCGCGAGGTCTTCCAGCCCGTCGAACACCACCGCCCGCGCTTCAGTCTCGAACAGCGCAGGCGTCGCCGCCGACCGCTTCAGGATCGCACCGCGCGGCGCCAGCGAGCCGAACAGCGCCACAAGGCCGCCCACCGGCGACACCGGCTCGCCGCATGCGCGTATATACCGGCGATCGACGAACGCGGGTTCGCGCAGCCGTTCGCCAAGCGGCGTGCCGGTGACATCACGCGTTTCCAGATGCAGCAGGTCGCGGAGTTCCCACAGCAGCGCCGGCATGCCGCCCGCCGCATGGAAATCCTCCATGTAGCCTTCGCCGGTGGGCTTCAGATCCACCAGCACCGGCGTGTTGTCCGACAGTTCGTTCAGCCGATGCAGATCGATTTTCACCCCACGCCGTCCGGCGATCGCCGTCAGATGGATCAGCGCATTGGTCGATCCGCCCAGCGCCAGCAGCACACGGAGAGCATTTTCCACCGACGCCGCGGTGATGATCTCGGATGGCCGGATTGGCGCGGTGATCAGCTTCACGGCCAGCGCACCCGCTTCCTCGGCCGCGCGCAGCCGGTCGGCGTGCACCGCCGGAATCGAGCCGTGGCCCAGCGGCACCATCCCCAGTGTCTCGGCGATGCAGGCCATGGTCGACGCGGTGCCCATCACGCCGCAGGTGCCGGCGGTGGTGGCCAGCCGCCCCTCGATCTCGCCGATCCGCTCCGCGGTGACCCGTCCCGCGCGATACATCGCCCAATAGCGGCGGCAGTCCGTGCAGGCGGACAGCCGCTCGCCCTGGTACGGCGTCGCCAGCATGGGTCCGGTCACCAGTTGCACCGCGGGGATGTCAGCGGAGGCGGCTGCCATCAACTGCGCCGGCACTGTCTTGTCGCAGCCGCCCACCAGCACCGCGGCGTCCATCGGCTGCGCGGTCAGCATCGCCTCGGTGTCCAGCGCGGCCAGGTTCCGGTAGTGCATCGAGGTCGGGAACAGCGACGGCTCGCACAGCGACACTGTGGGGAAGGGCAGGGGCAGTCCGCCCGCGGCCAGTACGCCGCGCTTCACTGCGTCGATCAACTCGGGGACGGTGCGGTGGCAGTTGTTGAAGCCGGAGCCGGTATCGACGATGCCGACCACCGGGCGGTCCAGCATTGCCTGGGAGTAGCCCATCGACTTGGCGAACGAGCGGCGCAGATACAGCGCGAAGTCGCGGTCGCCATAGTTGGCGGTGTTGCGGGCGAGGCCGCGCTTGGGTGTGGGTTCTTCGTCCATGGCGGGGATGCTACTCCGCCGGACGCAGACCGGCCAACCGGATGTCGCGCACCGCAAACACGGCCATGGACGCCAGCAGGCAGATCAAGCCGATGGCCAGATAGGCTGGCAGGTAGCTGGCCCAGGCATCGCGCGAAACGCCGCTGGCGAATGCCGACACCGCGCCGCCGAGTTGATGGGCCGCGAACGCCCAGCCGAACACGATCGGAGCCTTCACCGGCCCGAAATGCTGTGCGGTGAGCTTTACCGTGGGCGGCACCGTCGCCACGAAGTCGAGGCCGAAGAACATCGCGAACAGCGACAGCGACACGACATCGAAGTTGCTGAAGGGCAGGGCCATCAGCGACAGGCCGCGCAGCCCGTAGTACCACGCGAGCAGCACGCGATTATCGAAGCGGTCGGACAGCCAGCCGGAGCAGATCGTGCCGGCGAAATTGAACACTCCCATCATTGCCAGGAACGACGCTGCGACCACCGTGGTCACGCCGTTATCGGCGCAGAACGGGATGAAGTGCTGGGATATGACGCCGGACGTGGACAGGCCGCAGATGAAGAACGTCCCGGCCAGCACCCAGAACACCCGCTGTGCCGCGGCTTCCCGCAGCACCGTCAGGCTGAGCCCTACGGCGTTCTGCGCCGACCCCTGGGCCGGAGGCTGAATTTCCCTGGCGCCGTAGGGAGCCAGGCCAATCTCGGCGGGCCAGTCGCGTGCCAGCAGCAGGTAGAGCACGGCGCAGACGCCGGCCCCGACGATCGCGGGGAACACTGCCATGCGCCAGCCGTAATGCGTGGCAAGCCAGGCGGCGGCCGGCACGAAGGTCAGTTGGCCGGCGGCGAAACCGGCGGTGAGGATACCCATTACCAGCCCACGGCGTTCCACGAACCAGCGGTTCGCCACCGTTGCCGACAGAGACAGCGCGATCATGCCGGCGGCGGTCCCCAGCAGGACGCCGAACGTGACCAGCAGATGCCAGGGCGAACCGGCATGCGTCGTGCCGAGCAGGGCCGCAGTGGTCATCAGCGCTGCAACGAACACGACGCGCGTCAGGCCATAGCGCAGGATCAGTGCGCCCGCGAAGGGAGCAGAGAGCGCGAAGGTGACCAGCATGAGCCCCATGGCGCCGGAGATGTCGGCGCGCACCCAGCCGAATTCCGCCATCATCGGCAGCAGCAAGACGCCCGGCAGGGTCGTGGCTGCCGACGTGCAGACGGTCGCCAGGAAGGTCAGCGCGACCATCAACCATCCGTAATGGATGCCGCGCTGCAAAAGCCATGGGGCAAGCGATTTCGCTAACATTACGGTCCCATCGTTGCAGGAGGTACTTTCGCGGCCAACTTGGGGGATCGCTTCGATACAGACAATCCCTGGCGCAGGACGCCCGCCGCTTGTTGCCCTGGGCGAGCCATGTCAGAAGCGGGCAGGCACGCGCATTTCCCGGGCGGAGACGAAGCATGGCGGTGAACCTGAAGCGCCTGGTGTATTTCGACAGCTTCATGGATCCGATCGCCAACACGATCATCGGCAAGCGTGACGACATCGATCTGGTGCGCCTGGAATACGGCTCGCCGGAGCCGGACAACTGGGCCGAAGTCAGCCAGGCACACGGCTACCAGATCCAGCCGCGGGGCGAGTTGCGGGATCCGTGGTTCGGCGATGCGGCGTTCCTCGCGCGCTGCCCGAATATGCTGGCGATCAGCTCGACCGGCGCCGGCTACGACATGATCGACGTCGACGCCTGCACTGCCGCTGGCGTGATCGTGGTGAACCAGTCAGGCACCAACTGGGAACCGGTCGCCGAGCATGCCCTCGGGCTGATGCTGTCGCTCACCAAGAAGATTGCGCTGTCGGAGCGGGCGATGAAGCGTACCCCCAACCTCGACCGGCGCGAGTACGCAGGCAACAACCTGCGCAACAAGACCGTTGGCATCATCGGCATCGGGCACATTGGCCGCCGCGTCGCGCAACTCTGCGGGGTGCTGTTCAACAACACGGTGCTCGCCTACGACCCGTACCTCTCCGCCGCGGAGATCGCCGAGCGCGGTGCCACCAAGGTGGAGCTGGGCGAGCTGCTCACGCGTTCCGACTATGTGACCGTGCACTGTCCGCGCAGCAGCGAGACCTTCGGCATGTTCGGCGCCGCCCAGTTCGCAGCGATGAAGCCCAGCGCCTATTTCATCAACACGGCGCGCGGGGGTATCCACGACGAAGACGCGCTCGCCGATGCGCTGCGTGCCGGGAAGATCGCCGGTGCGGGCCTCGACGTGTTCCTCAAGGAGCCGCCCGAGCCTTCGCATCCCCTGCTCAACATGGACAACGTGGTCGCCAGCCCGCACATCGCCGGCATGACGGTTGAGACCATGACCGAGATGTGCGAGGCGACCGCGCTTCAGTGGCTCACCATTTTCGACGGCGGCGTCCCGCCGCGACTGGTCAATCCGGAAGCCTGGCCGCGCTACGCCGAGCGTTTCGCCGATCTGCTCGGGTTCCGGCCAGCCGAGATTGGGGGGTAGTCGGGCCACCGCCTGGCAGCATTTGCGGTTGTCGCGACAGGCTTTCGCAACCACGATGACAATCGGGGGCGATTTCCGCTAATTAGCGCATCATGTTCCGCTGCCTTCTCACCTGCGCCGCTGTTGCTGCACTTGCCGGCTGTGGCCCGAGCTATTCCCCCAACACCTACGCCACCGACGCGGTGCAGCAGGCGGCGAAGGTGGACCAGGGGGTCGTGGTCGGTGTTCGCAAAGTCGATATCAGCGCCTCCGGCACGACCGGCGCGGTGGTCGGCGGTGCCGCCGGCGGCGTTGCCGGATCGCAGGTGGGGGAGGGCGCGGAAAAGGCCCTGACGACTCTCGGCAGTACCCTCGTCGGCGGCATCGCCGGCAGCTCGGCAGAACACGTCATCAGCGACACCACGGCATTCGAATATATCGTGCGCGAGCCCAAGGGCGACCTGGTCAGCGTGACGCAGAAGGATCGCGTGCCGCTGGTGATCGGCCAGAAGGTGCTGGTGATTGCCGGCAAGCAGGCGCGCGTGGTTCCCGACTATACCGTGGCGGTGGACTCCGACACCAAGGACAAGCCGGCCGATCCCTCCAGGCAGGCCAGCGCCGTGCAGCCTCCGCCGCCGCCCGTGCAGGCGACACCGCTCGCCCCGCCAGCGGACGCTGAAAAGGGTCCGTGACAGCATCTCGCGAAACCGTAAGGGTTGCGCGGATACAACAGTTCTCCCAGGATGTCGCGCCGGAACAACGAACGGAGAACGAGCCGATGTCAGCAGCACTCCAGCTGCACCGCACGGATATGTCAGACGCCGAATGGCAGACGCGCTGCGAGCTCGCCGCGCTCTATCATGTGGTCGAATACCTGGGCTGGACGGACCTGATCAACACCCACATGTCGGCACGCATCCCCGATGAGCCGGACACATTCCTGATCAACAACTATGGCGAGATGTTCGACGAGATCACCGCGTCGAGCCTGGTCAAGATGGACATGGACGGCCGCGTCTACAGTGACGGCGGCAAGTTCAACAATGCCGGTTTCACCATCCATAGCGGCGTCTACAAGGCCCGCCCCGATGCGATGTGCGTCATGCACACGCACACGCGCGCCGGCGCTGGACTGTCCTTGCTCGAGAAGGGGCTGCGCCCGATCAGCCAGGATACGCTCCAGGTCTATGACGACGTCGCGTACCACGACTACGGCGTGCCGGCCTCGCCGGAGGAATGCGAAGCGCTCGGTCGCACTTGCAAGAATGGCAGCCACGTCGTGCTGATGAACCACGGCCTGCTGACTCTCGGCCCGACGGTGCACGGAGCCTTCTATCGCATGTACTGCCTGGAGCGGGCCTGCGAACTGGAAGTGATCGCCCGCCAGCTCAACGCCGAACCCGTGAAGATCGACGACTTTGTGATCGACAAGGCCGCCGAGCGGATGCGCAAGCGCCGTGACGCGCCGGAATACGGCCGCGCAGAATGGCAGGGTCTCATCCGGACAATCGACCGCAAGGGAGCCGACTACCGGCGCTGACACCACAGCAGAAGGCTTACGCCATGCCGTTTGACGCATTGCTTGTACCGGTCAGGCCACGACCGCTCGCAACGGTGCTCGAAGAGCATGGCGTAGAGCCGGTGTCGCTCGAGGTTCTCGCCGCACATAAGCGCGCCCAGCTTGAGCGCTTCGCCCCGAGTTTCTGGCATCACCATCAGACCTGGCTGCCGGTCGGGCTTGTCGGCTCGGTTGGCTGCATGGCTGCCAGTGGCGGCATTGCCAACAACCTGATGCCCGGATCGCTGCTGTCGTCATGGCTCAGCCTGGGCTGGCTCGGCGTCCTCGGCCTGCTGGTCCTGTTCGGTGTCTTCCGCGTCACCGCAGGCGCATCATGGCTGGAACGCAGGGTCGCGCCGGAACTGCTCGGGCAAGTCGGCGTTCCCACGGATATCGCGCGCCTTGCGCGGGTGCTCTGCCGGAACCTGCCCGACGCAACGCTGATCCTGGGCGAGCTGGTGCAAGAGGAAGTGGTGCTGGACCCTTATCTTCTGCTGCAGTGCGAAGACGAGCAGATCTGCCTGGGGATCTGGGACGGCGCCACCATCCTCGCTGCCGCGTAGACGGTATCTTGCGCGGCTGGCCACCGGGCGCCACTATATCTGGTAAGAGGGGCGATTCGCCCCATCGCCAGAATCGCCACGGAGCAACACAGTATGGACGGCATGTCTCGCTCGGCCGACGAACACCCCGTCACGTTCGACCTGCTGACCGAGAACCCGGTTTACAAGCCGTTCCGCTACCCCTGGGCTTATGAAGCGTGGCTCACCCAACAGCGCGTGCATTGGCTGCCCGAGGAAGTGCCGCTCGCCGACGATGTGAAGGACTGGCACCGCAACCTGAGTGCCAGCGAACGCAACCTGCTCAGCCAGATCTTCCGGTTCTTCACCCAGGCCGATGTCGAGGTGAACAACTGCTACATGAAGCACTACGCGCGGGTGTTCAAACCCACGGAGGTGCTGATGATGCTGTCAGCCTTCTCCAACATCGAGACGGTGCATATCGCCGCCTATAGCCACCTGCTCGATACCATCGGCATGCCGGAGCTCGAGTACCAGGCCTTCCTCAAATACAAGGAGATGAAGGACAAATACGACTTCATGCAGAGCTTCAGGGTGGACTCTCGCTATGAGATCGCCAAGACGCTCGCGGCCTTCGGCGCCTTCACCGAAGGCCTCCAGCTGTTCGCCTCCTTCGCGATCCTGCTGAACTTCCCACGCTTCGGAAAGATGAAGGGGATGGGCCAGATCATCTCCTGGTCGGTGCGTGACGAGACGCTGCATTGCATGTCGATCATCCGGCTGTTCCGCACCTTCGTGCAGGAAAATCCCTCGATCTGGACCGAGGAGCTGAAGCGGGACATCTATCTCACCTGCGCGACGATCGTGGACCATGAAGACGCCTTCATCGACCTGGCCTTCGAGCAAGGCCCGGTGGAGGGTCTGACCGCGCAGGAGGTCAAGATCTACATCCGCTACATTGCGGACCGGCGGCTGATGCAATTGGGGCTCAACCCCCTGTTCCAGGTGGCCAAGAACCCGCTGCCGTGGCTCGACGAGATGCTGAACGCGGTCGAGCATACCAACTTCTTCGAGAACCGTGCCACCGAGTACAGCAAGGCATCGACCACGGGGACGTGGGAGGATGCATTCGCGGGCAGTGGCCCGAACGGCGACGAGGTACAACTCTCCGCCGTAGAATAAGCGATATCGTCCAAAAATACGGGACATTCCCCTCCCCACAAGACAAGCTCTTGTCGTTGAGTTGCGTGTGGGGCATGATCTGGCGGTGGACGTGCGTCGCCACGGTCGGATTCGTCCTGTATCACGCTGACGTTGCGCATTAATGACGTGCAAGCGCTGCGAAAAGGTGCACACGCTAGGCTGATCGATCCAACCGGCTCGATTTGCGGTGCAATGTCCGCTCGGTTGGACGCCATTGGCTCGATATCGCCAATGTCAGCAAGGGGTGGGATGAGGTTCCATGAGTACGACGATCGGGGACACACTGTCGCAGACCGAGGAAGGCGCGGGCCGCGAGATTGGCCCAAGCGGGGCGCCGCGCTACACGAGGCGTCTCTCGGACAAGATTCTGATCGCCTTTCATCACGCCTGCGATCAGGCGGATTTCGAGGTGGCCGAGCAGCTGCTGCACATTCTGGAAATGATGCTCACCCGGCGCCCACTGACGCCTGACGGCACACGGCGCCGCAACATGGAAAGCCTGGTTGCGGCCCATGAGCGGCTCTGGCACCTGAGGCATCCGCGTATCGGCGACGACGCTTTCTAGGTCGGTAGCGCAAGCCCGTCCCGCAGCACGGCTTCCGCCTCCGGCGTGTAGCCTCCGTCCGCGGTGTGCAGCACGAGCCCTGGGCACACCTTGAACGGCGACCGCCCATCCTTCACGCCCTGCAGCAGGATCAACTTGGCTGGGCGCCCTGCCTTTGGCCATAGCGGCACCAAGGCCGCCGGCGAGCACCCACCCTTCGCGAAGGCTGCGACCGCTTTCGGCAGCGCCCACGCGGGGACGATGAATGTCAGTGTGCCACGAGGCCGAAGGTGGCGGCCCAGTGTTCCCGCCCAAATCGCGAGCAGTCCGTCCGAGCCTCGTTTCGCTGCATCTCGTTCGAGATCTGGCGAGTGTGTGCCGTCCGCCGGGTGATACGGCGGATTGGCGCAGGCGTGGTCGAATGCGCCGAGGGATGGCACGTCGGCAACGTCTCCGACGATGAAGCGCATTGTCGGCCAGCCATTTGCCTGCGCGTTCTGCTGCGCCAGAGCTGCCAGAGTCTCATTCATCTCGATGCCGGTGGTCTCCACGCCAGGCACCCGCGCCGTCAGGCACAGCAACGTGGCGCCCGTGCCGCTGCCTGCCTCGAGCACCCTGTCGCTGGGCCGAGCAGGCACTGCAGCAGCCAGAAGCACAGGCTCGATGCCACTGCGGAATCCTGTGCTCGGTTGTGCGTAGGCCACACGCCCCGCAAGCAGATGGCCACGTGTGATCGTGGGAGATGGCATGCGCGCCAGATTAGGCGAAGAACGTGCGTGTGAGCGATAACGGTCACAGGGTGCTGCCTCTTGCCGACGCGGCGGCAAGAGGCTGAACTCGCCTGTCCTCTCTTGGCGAGGTGACCATGCTGCAGATCAGGCAACTGGACCATCTGGTACTGCGGGTCGTGGACCTGCAGGCAATGATGCGGTTCTACATCGATGTGCTCGGCTGCACCTTGGAGAAGGTGCAGGAGAATATTGGGCTCTGGCAGCTTCGCGCTGGCAATGCCCTGATAGATCTGGTTCCGGTGGATGGGCCGCTGGGCAAGAAGGGTGGGTTGCCGGCCGGAAAGCAGGCACGCAACCTCGATCACTTCTGTTTGCAGGTCGAGCCTTTCGATGGAGAGGCAATCATTGCGCATCTGAAGCAACACGGCTGCGAACCTGGTCCGATCGAGTCGCGCTACGGTGCGAACGGCCAGGGCCCTTCCATTTATGTGCCGGATCCGGAAGGCAACATGGTGGAACTCAAGGGACCGCCTTGGCCCTCCGCCTGAACCCGCCGCAGCCATTGACGGATACGGGCAGGTGGCGGCAGGTATCCTGCGCCAACGGTCAATTGGATGGCCTGCCGCGGTGCGTGCCTGCTATGGCGCCTGGCTGAGGGGAGACGCTGTTTGATTCGCAGACGCGCCGGCAGGCTTGTTGTTGCCTGCATGCTGGTTCTCGGTTCGGTCGGTTCTGCCGTGGCGCAGGCGCCCGCTGCCGCACCGCGGACGGCGGTCGCGCCGCCCGCCCGGACTGGCAAGGCGCCGCCAGCCGGGCCGGTCCGAAATGGCGGCACGATCGAGTCCATCAAGGTCGATGGCAACCAGCGGATCGAGACAGCGACGGTTCTCTCCTACATGCTGGTTCGGCCCGGCGATCCATTCGACGCAGACCGCCTGGATCGCAGCCTGAAGACGCTTTACGCCACCGGGCTGTTCCAGGATGTCCGCCTGGCGCGTGACGGCGACACGCTGGTCGTGCATGTGGTGGAAAACCCACTGGTCAATCGTGTTGCGTTCGAGGGCAACCACAAGCTGACCGACGATCAGCTGCGCCAGATCATACAGGTCAAGCCGCGGGCGGTGTTCACTCCCGCGGTTGCCGAGGAGGATCGCCAGCGCATCCTCGATGGCTACGCAAAGCGTGGCTACTACAACGCGACCGTCAGCCCGCAGGTGATCCGGCTCGATCAGAACCGGGTCGATGTTGTGTTCCAGATCAACGATGGTGAGGTCACGCTGATCAGCAAGATCGTCTTCGTAGGCAACAAGGAGTTCAGCGAGGGACGGCTTTCCGAGGTGATCAACAGCCGCGAGTCGCGCTGGTGGCGATTCCTCTCGACGTCTGACGAATACGATCCCGATCGTCTGAGCTTCGACAAAGAGCTGCTGCGCCGCTTCTACCTCAAGAATGGCTACATCGACTTCACCATCGTCGACGCCAAGTCGGAACTCGCGCCCGATCGCTCGGGTTTTTTCCTGACGTTCACCATCCGCGAAGGCGATCGTTATCGCGTCGGCAAGGTCGATATCACGTCGCATCTGCGGAACCTCACAGGGGATAGCCTGCGCAGCGACCTGCAGCTTGAGTCTGGCGACTGGTACGATGGCGATGCGGTTGGTCGTTCGGTCGAAGCGATGGAAAAGGACGTGCATGACCGCGGCTACTCGTTCGTCGAGGTCAAGCCACTGATTTCCAAGCACCCGGACAAGAAGACTGTCGACCTGGCGTTCGATGTCGGTGAAGGGCCGCGCGTCTATGTCGAACGGATCGACATCGTTGGGAACACGCGCACCAAGGACAAGGTGATACGCCGCGAGTTCCGTCTCGCGGAAGGCGATGCCTACAACAGCGAGCAGGTCCGATTGTCGCGCCAGCGGCTGCAGGACCTGAATTACTTCAACAGCGTCAACATGAGCCAGTCGCCTGGCTCGAGCCCTGACAAGACCATCGTCACCTCCACAGTCGACGAAAAGGCGACTGGCGAACTCACGTTGGGTGGCGGCTATTCGACAGACGCAGGCGCGTTGGTCGATATCGGCCTGAGCGAACGCAACCTTGTGGGCACGGGCATATCAGCCGGCATCAACGGCGTGTTGGCGCAACGGCGAAGTTCCATCACGGCCTCGGTCACCGATCCATATTTCCTGGACCGCAACCTGGTCGTCGGCGGCGACGTGTTCCTGGTGCAGACGAATAACCTCGGCACCGAGCCCTACGATGAAAAGCGCGTGGGCTTTGATGTGCGCGCCGGCTATGATTTCAACGAATATCTCCGCCAGGTGTGGAGCTACACGCTGGTCGGACGAACGGTATTCAACGTCCAGCCCAATGCCAGTTTCTTCATTTCCCAGGAGGCTGGCTACACGCTCCTGTCGCAGGTGAGCCAGGCCATCACCTTGGATCATCGCGACAGCAAGATCGATCCGCACTCGGGCTACCAGTTGACATGGGGCACGGATGTGGCGGGCCTGGGCGGCAACAGCCAATTCGTCCGCAACAATGTCACCGGCCAGTACTTCATTCCGCTCGATCGGTTCACGGGCAACAGTGACTGGGGCATCGCGGTGACCGGCAGTATCGGCTATCTGTGGAACGAAGGAGTGCAGGAACAGATCATCGACCGCTTCTATCTCGGTGGTGACAACCTGCGCGGCTTCCAGGTTGGCGGCGCGGGCCCGCACGACGCTGTCACTGGCGATCCTCTGGGTGGGCGCTTCATCTGGACCCAGTCAACGGAATTGCGGTTCCCGCTTCCGGTCTCTCCGGATCTTGGTCTGAGTGGTCGTGCGTTTGTCGATGTTGGCGGTCTTACCCAGGCGAGTTTCCAGAGCAACACGGTTTGTATCGAACCAGGCGGACAGCCTTGCCAGATCGTTGCCTCGGCCGCGCCGCGCGTCGGTGCGGGTGTGGGCATTTCCTGGCGGACACAGTTTGGCCTGCTGAACGTTGACTTGGCTCCATTTGTGATCAAACAGCCGTTCGATCAGACTCAGATCTTCCGATTCGGCTTCGGTACGAGGTTCTAGTGTTCCAATTGCGCATCCTTATGATCTCGGTTGCGGCGGGCGCCGGTTTGTTGGCCCAGCCGGTTGCGGCACAGCAGAACACGCAGTGGTTCGTGCCCAACCAGCAGCGCCCAGCGACGCGCCCGGCCCCGGCGCAACATACTGCCCCGGCAGTGCAGAGCGCGGTCCCAGGCGCCGAACCTGGTTTGATTCCGGCCGAAGGAGGTCAGCCCGGTGCCGAAGGTCAGGCGCAGATCAAGTTGCCACCGCCGCCCGAGGTCCCGCCATTGCCGAAAGGACCGACGCCGCCTGCCGCTATTGTCGGTGTGCTGTCGCTCGCCGACGTGGTTCGGGCCTCGACCGCTTTCCAACAGGCAGACAAGGAATTCGTCACGCGTCGCCAGAAGCTGAACGAGGACGCACAGAAAGAGCAACAGACGCTCAACACCCAGAACCAGTCGCTGGCGAATGATCGGGCAAAGCTCACACCGGAACAGATACGCACGCGCGAGAAGGATCTGCAGGACCGCATCACCGAATCACGCCGCGTCTTTGGCGAACGAAATCGCGTGATCCAGGAAGCCAGCCAGTACGTCATGGCGCAGATCGATCGCGCCATCGAAATGGTCACGCAACAGGTCGCCATCAGTCGCGGGATCAATGTCGTGCTCAACCGGGCGCAGATCCTGGGAGCCACCCCTGAGTTCGACATGACGCCGGCGGTTGTCGAGGACCTGAACAAGGTCCTCACAAAGGTGATCATCCCACCGGAAGGCGTCTCTCCCATGAACATGAAGCAATCGTCTGAAGGGGCGGCACCAACGACAGCAGAGTCCAAGCCAGCGCCCGCCAAGCCTGCGACGCCCGCCGCGACAAAGAAGCCGTGAGCCGGCGCGCGGTGTGGACACATGGATTGGCCGCCGATCGCTGGGGACCCACGCTTCTTCCTCCGCAGCGGGCCGCATAGTCTCGCCGCGGTGGCCGACGCGGCGCGGGCCGGGGCCCCGCCCCGTCGCCTGTTGCTGACCGGTGTCGCACCGTTGCAGACGGCGCGGCCCGACGAGGTCAGTTTCCTGGACAATCGCAAATACGTTGAGGCGCTGGCCGATACACGGGCCGGCGCCGTCATCGTGCACCCGGATATGGCCGACAAGGTTCCGCCCACCTCGGTCGCCGTGACCACCACGGAACCTTATGTCGGGTGGGCGCGTGTCGCAGCCCTGTTCTTTCCGCTGCCACCCGTGCAGGCGGGCGTACATTCCTCCGCGGTGGTATCGCCTGTGGCGGTGATCGACCCGAGTGCCGAGGTTGGCCCGTACGTCGTCATTGGCGCCGCGGCCGAGATAGGTCCGCGTACGCGTATCGGACCGGCCGCCGTGATCGGCGACGGTGTCGTGATCGGGGCTGACTGCCGTATCGGTGCCCATGTGACGATCAGCCATGCAATGCTTGGTGATCGAGTGGTGATCTATCCAGGTGCCCGCATCGGCCAGGACGGTTTCGGTTTCGCCATTGCCCCGGAAGGATTCGTCAGCGTGCCGCAGCTTGGCCGCGTGGTGCTGGAGCACGACGTCGAGGTCGGTGCCAACACCACGATCGACCGAGGTTCGTTGCACGATACGCACATCGGCGCTGGTTCTCGCCTCGACAATCTGGTGCAGGTCGGGCACAATGTTCGCCTCGGTCGCGGCTGCGTCATCGTGTCGCAGGCTGGTATTTCCGGTTCAACGATCCTGGAAGACCACGTCATGGTCGCTGGCCAGGCGGGGCTGACAGGCCATTTGCGGATCGGACACCGGGCGCGTATCGGTGCGCAGGCCGGTGTGATGGCGGATGTGCCGGCTGGCGCCGATGTGGTGGGCAGTCCGGCGCAGCCGGTGAAGGAGTTCTTTCGCAACGTCGCCGTGCTGCGGCGATTGGTGCGCGAGGCGACCGGACGGCGGTCGAAGGATAGGGCTTCGGGGACGGAGACAGATACGGACTGAGCGTGATGGATTCGCCCGTTACCGACATGGCTTCATCGAGTGATGCGATCGAGGTGGTCGATATCGCGCGCATCATGCACGCGATCCCGCATCGGTATCCGTTCCTTATGATCGATCGCGTTGTCGATGTGGTACGCAACCAATCGGCGGTCGGCATCAAGAACGTGTCGGTGAACGAGTCATTCTTCGCCGGCCATTTCCCCAATCATCCCGTGATGCCCGGCGTGTTGATCATCGAGAGCATGGCGCAGACGGCCGCCGTGCTGGTGGTCGAGACACTCGGCCCGGACGCCGCCGGCAAGGTGGTATATTTCATGTCGATCGAGGGGGCGAAGTTCCGGCGCCCCGTGGTGCCTGGCGATCAGTTGCGCATTCACGTCACCAAGGAGCGCAACCGCGGCAACGTATGGAAGTTCAACGCGGTGGCACGCGTTGATGGCATGTCGGTTGCCGAGGCGACCTACGCGGCGATGATCATGGATCGGGCCCCGCCGCCGTAATCTTGCCAAAATGTGTGCCGAAACAGTCGGTTACAGCCTGATCATCGAAATATCTGGCAACAATGATTGTGTTGGTCGCCGGGCCAGGGCGCCGTATCAGGACGTGACCGGTCGAGAGTGGTTCCAAAATGGATGCGATGCCCAACACGATTGCGCTGCAAGCGGCCGGCACTTCGATTCATCCGACCGCGATTGTCGCGCCTGGAGCGGCGCTGGGCATCGGCGTCCGGATAGGTCCGTACTGCACGGTCGGCCCGAACGCCCTGATCGAGGATCGCGCCGAACTCGTCTCCCACGTCGTGGTGGATGGGCATACCCGTATCGGCCCTGATGCCATCCTGTATCCGTTCTGCACTGTCGGTCTGGCGCCCCAGGACATGAAATATGCCGGGCAACCCACGCGCTGCGACATCGGCGCCCGCACGCAGATCCGCGAGCACTGCACGATCCATCGCGGCACCGTGACCGGCAAAGGCATCACGCGTATCGGCAACGACTGCATGCTGATGGCGGTCGCACATGTTGCGCACGACTGCACACTGGGCAACCACGTCATTGTCGCCAACAACGCGGTGATGGGTGGCCATGTGTCGATCGCCGACCACGCGGTCATCGGGGGTGCTGCGGCGATCCATCAGTTCGTCCGCATTGGCCGTGCAGCCATGATCGGCGGCGTCTCTGGGGTCGAAGCGGACGTGATTCCGTTCGGCAGTGTGATCGGCAATCGCGCCCGGCTAGCCGGGCTGAACGTGATCGGCCTGAAGCGCCGAGGCTTCGACAAGGCGCAGATCCAGTTGCTGCACAGCGCGTTCCGCGATCTGTTCGGCCGTGAGGGAGTGTTCGCGCAGCGCCTGACGACGGTGCGTGAGCGCTACGGCGCCGAGGCCCTGATCGCCGAGGTGCTGGAATTCATTGATGCGCCCAGCCATCGTGGCCTGATCAGGGCAGAGTGATGCAAAGTCGTCCCCTCTCCCCTGGATGCGGGAGAGGGTCAGCCCGATGACCAACGATCCCCTCGGTATCCTCGCCGGCGGCGGGCGCCTTCCAGGACAGATTGCCGCCGCGGCCAAGGCGGCCGGTCGCCCCGTCTTTATCGTCGGCCTGGAAGGGTTTGCTGATCCGGCCGTACTCGCTTCTTGGCCGCACGAGGTGATCCGCATCCTCGCCGCTGGCCGGATCCTCGCGGCATTGCGCGAACACGGTTGCAAGGACCTTGTGCTGGTGGGCCCCGTGCGCCGGCCTTCGCTACTCAATCTGCGGCCGGATGCCGAGGGCGCGCGCATTCTCGCCCGTATCGGCCGTGCCGCCTTTGCGGGCGATGATGGCCTGCTGGCCGCCGTCGTCAGGGTGTTCGCCGAAGAGGGGTTCCGTGTGCTCGGCGCGCACGAAATTCTGAATGAGGCGCTCGGCCCGGCAGGGTTGCTGTCACGCCCGGCGCCGGATGCGGTCGCGATGGTGGATATCCGGCGCGGCATCGCCGTGGTCCGTGCCCTTGGCACGGTCGATGTCGGCCAGTGCTGCGTCGTCCAGCAGGGCATTGTTCTGGCCGTCGAAGCAGCCGAAGGCACCGACGCGATGCTGTCGCGCTGCGCCGCGCTCGCGCGGCCGGGCGCCGGCGGGGTGCTGGTGAAGCTGGTCAAGCCGGGCCAGGATCGCCGCGCCGACTTGCCGACCATCGGCCCCAATACAATCCGCGGTGCGGCCGCCGCCGGCCTGCGTGGGGTTGCTTTCGAAGCCGGAGGCACCATCGTTGCCCAGCGCGATGCCACCATAGCCGAGGCGGACGCGGCGGGACTTTTTCTGCTAGGCCTTGAGCCAGACCAGTTGTCCGAGGGATGGGAGTGAGCACATGAGCAGCTTTCTGCACACCATGATCCGTGTGGGCGACCTGCAGCGCAGCGTCGATTTTTACACCAAGGCGTTCGGCATGAAGGAACTGCGCCGCCGTGACGTGCCGGATGGCAAGTACACGCTCGCATTCGTCGGTTTCGGCGACGAGGACAGCCATACAGCGATCGAGTTGACCTACAACTACGGTGTCGAGAAGTACGAGATGGGCGGCGCATTCGGCCATCTGGCCATCGGCGTGCCCGACGTCGCGGGAGCCTGCGAAATCGCCGCCAAGGCTGGCGGCACAATCACCCGTCCGGCCGGCCCGGTGAAGTTCGGCACCACGATCATCGCCTTCGTGAAGGATCCGGACGGCTACATGATCGAGCTGGTACAGCGGTCATAGGCTTCGCACCCCTTGGCCACCGTGGCCGGGGATTGAACCTCGGCCACGGAACTATCTGCGCCCTGATTCGATTCCACTGACAACCAACTGGATAAAGCCATCAACCGCTGCCGGGTTCATCCAGCGCATCACCGCCACCAGATCGTGCACCGGGTCCACCCAGGTGATGTTTCCGCCAGCGCCCGATGCGAAGAAGCTCTGTTCGGTCGCACTCGCGTAGCGCTTCCGTGCAGTGTTCAGCCACCACATCAGGCCGTAGCTTGGATTGAGTGCACAAGGCGCAAGGGATTCCTCGATCCAGCGCTCCGGCAACACTTGCCGTCCTTCCCAGACACCACGTCGCAACATCAGCAGACCGATCTTCGCCTGATCTTCCGCATGGATCGCAAATCCGCCACCCCAGTGGCTGCCACCGGACACTGACTCGATCATCCGCCCGTCGATCTCGACCATCGACGTCCGATAGCCATGCCAGCTCCATTCGGCAGATGCGCCAATCGGCTGCATGATCCGTTCGGCGAACACGTCTGGCAGCGGCCGGCGGAACAGCCGCAGCAACGCCAGTGACAGGCGGTTCACCCGTATGTCGTTATATTCCCAGAATGTCCCTGGCGGGCACAGTGGCCGTGCATCGCCCTTCCGCCCTTTGCCCTCCAGCGCCAGGTTCCGGTTGCGGTCCACGACGTCGGACTTGCCGAACAGCGTGCCCTCCCATTCCGAGGTCTGCTGCAACAGATGCCGCCAGGTGATCGTGTCGTTCTGCGGTCCTTCGAACCCACCATCCGGCACCGTCAGCCGCACCGGTTCGTCCAGCTCCCGGATCAGCCCATCAGCGACCGCAATCCCCGCCAGCAGGCTCAGGTAGCTCTTTGCCACTGAAAAGGTGAAATCGACCTGCCGCGGATTGCCCCAGCGAGCGATCAGCGCGCCGTTGCGCAGCACCAGCCCGTTCGGACCACCGCGTGGCCGGATGGGTCCAAGCACCTCATTGAACGGCGGGGGCTCGAAAAAGCCGCTCTCCAGATGCGCGCGAAGATCGCGTGGCCAGGGCGTTTCGTGCGACATCGCATAGTGCTCAAGTTCGTTCCGCATGGTGTCTCCGGCGTGTCGATACAGCCGGGATACCACAACGCGTCAGGAACGCGCATAGTGGAGCAGGGATACGCCTGACGCGGCGGAAACCGCGCGGCGGGGCATTGGGACCGGGAGACGCTCGTGGCAAGGCTGGAGCGCGACGTGAAGCGTGCAGCTCTGATGGGCAGCATGCTGTTCGACGCCATGCGACCAGAGGAACTCGATGAGATCCTCAAATTCGCTTCGGAACGGCGGTATCGCCGAGGGCAAACCATACTTCAGCGTGGCGACGACGGTTCGTCGCTGATGGCGGTGCTGCGCGGCCGCGTGCGAATCAGCTCGGTGTCCGGTGACGGCAAGGAAGTCACGCTGAACGTCATCAATCCGGGCGAGATCTTTGGCGAGATCGCTCTGCTCGATGGTCAGCCGCGTAGCGCCGACGCCACTGCGACCGAGGACACGACGTTGCTGGTGGTCGAACGCCGCAACTTCATTCCTTTCCTGCACCAGAATGGCGACCTTTATCTGCGTTTGCTGGCTGTCCTGTGCGGGCGGCTGCGGCGAACGAGCACGGCGCTCGAGGAGATCGCCCTGTTCGATCTGCCGGTTCGCCTGGCACGCGTATTGCTGAAGCTCGCGTCGGACTATGGCAGGGCCGGCGTGAATGGAACCCGCATCGACATCAAGCTGTCGCAGCGCGACCTGAGCAATCTGGTCGCCTCCTCTCGTGAGAGCGTCAACAAGCAGTTGCGCGCCTGGCGCGAGCTGGGAGCGCTCGACATGGAAGATGGCTTTATCATTCTGCGGCGGCCCGCAGAATTGCAGCGATTGACCGACGTCAGGTAGCAGCGACTGTCGCTTCGTGCTGCGCCGCCTCCCATTCAGCGAGTTGTGCCACGCCGCTCTCGAGCAGGGCAAGGAGTTCGGCGAGCTGGTCGGCGTCTGGCTCTGCATTTGCCATGGCATGTTCGATGTCGGCGGCTGCCTGGGCAGTTTTCAGCAGGCCGACACTGCGCGCCGCACTGGCCAATGTATGGACCTCGCGGAGCAATGCGGCGCCGCGTACGATGCAGGCCCGTTGCAATCGATCCGTTGTGCGCGGTGCTTCGGCCAGGAACAGCCGCACCACGTCAAGCGTGCCGTCCTTACCGATATCGCCCGCCAGCAGCGCCAATACACCGGTATCCAGCACAGGCGATGTGTCCGCCACTGACACGCTGGCGTCGATCGCGGTGGCCAACCCTTCTGCTGTAATGGGCTTACTGGCTATGCCGTTCATTCCTGCCTCCCTGCACGCATCCTGCCTGCTGCGCCCTGCCCACCGGCAATCGTGCCCAGATGGTCACGCGGTCGCCTTCGTCCGATGCGCCAGCCAATCGTACAGCGTGCGCTCCGACATGGCCCGGCCGAAGCGCCATCCCTGGCCGATCTGGCAGCCGACACTGCGGAGCCTGTCCTCCGCCACTTCTGTCTCAATGCCTTCCGCCACCACCGATAAGCCAAGCTCACGCGCCAGCGAGATTGTGGCGCGGATGATCTTCCAAGCCTCATCGTCGGTTTCACAGGCCGCTATAAACGACCGGTCGATCTTCAGTTCCGTGAACGGCAACCGCAGTAATGTCAGCAACGAGGAATAGCCGGTACCGAAATCGTCCATCGACAGGCCGATGCCTTTGATGCGCAGGCGGGTCAGTACCTCCGCAGCCAGCAATGGATTGGCGATGACCGTGGTTTCGGTAATCTCCGCGATAAGGGCAGCAGGCGGCAGCGCGTGCCGCATCAGCAGTGTCTCGATCTCTTCCGGCAGGGCGGGGTTCGCCAGCACCATGGGTGAGATATTCACCGCGACGCTGCAATCGGGGTGAGCATCACGCCAACGCACGCAGGCTGCCAGCGCATCCTCAAGGATCATGCGCGTCAGCGGAATGATCAGGCCGTTCTGCTCGGCAAGGGGAACGAACAGGTCCGGCGGCACCGGGCCATGCGGCGGATGGTGCCAACGCGCGAGCGCTTCGAATCCCACCAGGTGGCGCCCGGCCAGGCTGACCTTTGGTTGGAAGGCAGCGACGATGTGTCGCGTATCGATCGCTTCCGCCAGTTCGGCTGCAGTAGGGATGACGGCGGCGACACGACGGGATCGCGGCCGCTGCGGCGGCGGTTGGTCGAGCAGCGAACGCAGCGCCGAAGGTCCCACCGGCTTTGCCAGCGCTCCGGCGACGCGCAGGCCCAATGCCACGGCGTAGCGGATGCTGGCCGCGCGAACACGTTCATCCAGGCGCGACATCAATATGACCACGGGGTCCGAGGGGCATGCGGCGATCTGACGGAGGAGGCTGATCCCTTCGCGTCCGCCGAGTGACAGATCCAGCACGATCACGTCATAGGCGGCGGTCGAGATCCTGCCCGCCGCCTCCTCGAGCGAGGTCGCACTATCTGCGTCGAATCCAGCCGCAGACATCGCCCTGGTGACGATCAAGCACTGCACCGGCTCATCGTCGACCACCAGAAGACGGCGAGCGGATCCCAATTGCGTATCCAAATGCCACCCCCCGAACCGTCGCGCGAGTATCGGAGACAGGCATGAAGAACCGATGAAGCGCACCATCGCGGAGATTGACACGGCGCGGCGGAATTCGGCCTTCTGCGTGCATGCGTCTGTTGCGGTGCCTGCGCCTGATCGTGCTTGGCCTGTTGATGCTGTCGGCCGGTCCCGCGTTCGCCCAGGCCGGGGCGCAGGACCGCTACTTCATCACCAGCGATGGCATCCGACTGCACTACCTTGAGGCCGGCTCGCGCACCGGCCACACGATTGTCTTCATACCTGGCTGGACCATGCCGGCCTGGATCTGGCAGCCGCAGTTGCAGGCATTCGCGCGACGTTACCACGTGGTGGCATTCGATCCGCGCGGCCAGGGCGAATCTGACGCGCCCGCGTCCGGCTACGAGCCGAACCGGCGCGGCCAGGACATCGCGGAATTGATTGCTCGCCTCGAGCCGGTGCCGGTCATTCTGGTTGGCTGGTCGCTCGGCGTGCTGGATACACTCGCCTATGTGCACACGCATGGCGACCAGAAGATCGCCGGCCTCGTGCTGGTGGACAATTCGGTTGGCGAGGACCCGCCACCACCGCCCTCGCCACACCGTCGTCCGGCGCCGGTCCTGCCGCACGCGATTGCCATGCACCGCTTTGTCGTGGGCATGTTCCATCGCCCGCAATCGGAGGCCTATCTCGATCGCCTGACCGAGGCGACGCTCCGCACCCCGGAATTCGCGTGCCGTGCGCTGCTCGCCTATCCTGTCCCGCGCACCTATTGGCGCGACACGCTTTTATCCACGGAGAAGCCGGTACTCTATATCGTCCGCCCCGGATGGCTCGCCGAGCAGGCGGCGAACCTCGCGCATGATCGCCCTGGCACGCAGACAGCCGTGTTCCCCGGCGCCGGACACGCGCTGTTCATCGACAACGCGGCGCAATTCAACGCGCTGGTGGGCAGCTTCATCGATCGGACCGTGTGGCCGTGAGGGGCCGCCAGACCCTGGTCCCGCTCTTCCTGGTTTCCCTGGCGGCGGTTGGCTACGAAACGGCACTGATCCGCTACTTCGCCGTCGCGAAGTGGTCGGAATACGGCTACTGGGTCATTTCCATCGTCATGGCAGGCTTTGCGCTGTCCGGCGTGATCCTGGCCCTGTTCCGAGACTCCTTCGCCCGCCATGGCGAGGCAGTGCTGACCGCGCTGCCGCCTCTGCTGATCGTTGCTGCGGCGCTTGGCTACCATTTCACCACCATCAACCCGTTCAATCCGCTGCAATTGCAGAATCCGGTGACGTGGGAGCCGCAGCTCTGGAACATCGCCGCCTATTACCTGTGCCTGCTGCCCTTCTTCTTCCTTGCCGGCGTGTTCGTCAGTCTCAGCTTCGTGCTGAACGCCGAACGCATCGGCCGCGTCTATGGCTATGACCTGACAGGTGCCGGTGCCGGCGCCGCGGCGGTACTGGCGGCGATGTTCGTGGTACATGCGTTCTTCCTGGTGCCGCTGTTGCTGCTGCCGCTCGCGGCCTCCGCCTGCTTCATCGGCGGCCGGCGCCGCTGGTTCGGCATGGCCGCGGCCGGCATCGTGCTGCTTGGCGGCGAGGCATTGTTGCTGATCGACAATCAAGCACAATTCAACGACTTCAAGGCAATCTATGCACCGCTGCACACGCCGGATGCACGCGTGGCCGCCACCGTGTTCTCGCCGCGCGGCGACTACCAACTGCTGGACGACTTCACCGAGCGCGTTGACACCGACGTGTCCAATGACGCCGGCATGCTTGGCCTGTCCGGACCGCCGCGGACTTTCGGGCTGTATCGCGACGGCAACCGTATCGCCGCACTGCCAAAGCCAGGGCCGCTGGATGTTGGGTATGCCGCGGCGTCGCTCGACGCTCTGCCGTACACCCTGATCCCGCATGCCAACGTGCTGCTGGCGGGCGCATCGGGCGGATTCCGTATCGCAGAGACGTTGGCGCTGGGCGCTGGACACGTGCACGCGCTGGAACCGGAACCGGTGCTGCTGCGGGCCTTGCAGGACGGCCTTGGCCCCGCGCCAGCCTGGATGGACGACAAGCGCGTTCGCCTGTCCGGCGAAGGGCCCGTCGCCGCGCTGCGTGACGCGGGCCATTACGACATCATCGACCTGTCTGCCGATTTCCTCGACGCGTCCGAGGCCAACGCCACCGCCTTCACCGTGCAGGCGATCGCCGGCTATCTCGGTGTGCTCTCTCCTGGCGGGATCGTGTCCATCCCGGTATCGATACGCGATTTTCCGGTCTATGCGCTGCGTATGCTGGCCACCGCGCGCACCGCGCTGTTGAAGGCCGGCGTGGTCGATCCGGCCGAACACACCATCATCTACCGTTCGGCGTGGAGCGCCCGCATCCTGCTGTCCAATCAGCCCTGGAGTGCGGCGCGCATCGCGGCGGTGCGGAAATTCTGTGACGATCGCTCGTTCGATGTGTCGTGGTATCCGGGCCTCGATCCCGCGAAGGCACGCGGCAACATCTATAACGACCTGCCGGCCGTCTCCTTTGCCAAGGGCGAAGTCACCTCGCAGGGCACCGACGACGCCATTGCCGACGAAGCCGCGGCGGTGCTCGCGGATGCGCCGACGCCATCGCGCGACGCGTTCAACCTGTCCGCCGTCACGCTTGATCGCCCGTTCTTCTACGCAGTCCTGAGGCTCGACCAGCTCGGCACGATCATGAAGCGACTCGAGATCCTGCCGCAGGCGGAGATCGGGGCACTGGTGAACCTCGTCGTGCTTGCGCAAGCAGTCGTGATCGCACTGCTCGTGCTACTTTGCCCGCTGGTCGCGCC
>DATJJM010000352.1:0-4371 GCA_035492535.1 Acetobacteraceae bacterium
TCGTCCGCCAGCTGGCCGATGCCCAAAGTTCTGAGCCAATCGACAGGCCAGGTGCTTGGGTCGCCAGATAGATGGCAAACGCCGATCGCTGCTGCAATGTGGTAATGATCGATGCCCCGGTGGTCGTTCTCTTTTACCGAGACGTCATGGTCAAAGTTCTGTGTGAGGCAGTAGAGAAAGAGACCTGCTGGTACAGCGATCAGAAGCGCTCCGACCAATTGCTGGAGTCTCTGCCATCTCCATTGTGCCCAGCCGTCCCATTGCTGCCGATCCATACGTGCCTCGAAATGAAAGGCCGTAAACGAAGCTACGGTCTTGTAGCTGGTGGACTTGATGCCGGCGTCGCAACCGCGGGGAGAATGGTCGAACTTTGAACGGATCGGTGTGAAAGCTTTCACTGCTCAGACGGCAAATGCGGATGCCACACCACGCTGCTGAGTGATAGGCGTTTGCCGACTTTCCAAGGCAAACCTTAACGGGGTGACCTCAGATTGACCGAGCAGCGGCGCCAACCTCAGCCCGTCAACTTTCCTATTTCCACTCACTCGGTACAGGACGTTACCGAGGTCCTGGCTTGGGCGGCGCTTGCTCATCCCACCTCGACCGCGATCGTCTTCTTGAAGCTGGCGGTGTCCAGCACCGCCCTACTCATCCCGCGCAACTCCCGCATCTCTGCTGGGTCTGCCTACGCCGCTCGATCACCTCGATTGAACGCAGCCCGTGCCGCCACATGCCGTGCCTCTCACCAGGCGGTGCGCCAGTGGATAGGCCCCATGCAAACGGCACCGACCATTCGCCATAGCCGGTGACTGGCAGGGTTTTCCAGCCCGGTTCCGCGCGCCACAGCGCGGTGGGCATCCGTGAGCTGCAGAGCCGGCGCGGGAAGGGCAGGGGCGTCCGCCTCTGGCCCTGGAGCCGCATGACCGGCTGGCGCGTGGTGCACGCCGTCATGGAGGCGGCCGAACTGGACGGCCCCCACGCCTCGCCCAAGGGGCTGCGGCACGGCTTTCGGCGGTTAGCGTCCACGGACGTGGTGGAGAATCGGCGGGGCACGGAGTGTGCGGGGGCGGTGTAGGCGGAGGGTGGTCATCGGGCCTGTCGGCTAAGGTGGAGTTGCGACGCTTCAGCCCTGACCGGGAGGGGGACCGATGACCGAGGAGAGATTGGCGTTGTCTGAGCTGCTGGAGAAGGCGGGTGATGGGGATTTCCTGCGCACTGTGGCGGAGGCGGTGCTGCAGCTGCTGATGGAAGCGGACGTCGAGGGTCTGATCGGAGCGGGGCGCTACGAGCGCAGCGGCGAACGCACGACCTGGCGCAACGGTCATCGCGAGCGGGTGCTGGACACCCGGCTGGGCTCGCTGCAGCTGCGGATCCCGAAGCTGCGGCAGGGCAGTTACTTCCCGCCGTTCCTGGAGGCCCGAAAGGTATCGGAGAAGGCGTTGATCGCGGTGATCCAGGAGGCGTGGATCGGCGGGGTTTCGACGCGGCGGGTTGACGAGCTGGTGCAGGCGATGGGGCTGTCTGGGATCAGCAAGTCGCAGGTCTCCAAGCTGTGCAAGGACATCGACGAACGGGTTCATGCGTTCCTTGCCCGACCGCTGGCCGGCGAGTGGCCGTATCTTTGGCTGGACGCGACCTACCTGAAGCAGCGCGAGGGCGGCCGGATCGTCTCGGTTGCGGCGATAATCGCTTGTATGGGGCCTATCGCTGTCAAGAGAATTTTGTTCCGATATTCGACGGGGGCTTGGGGTGGTTGCGCAGGGCGTGGAACTCCTTCTATGGCGTGAGTTGTGCGGTCCAAAGACATTCTTTCAACGTCCGTTACGGTGACAGAGGGTCTTTCGAGAGGTCCATACATGCCTCTCTGCCACTATTCGCGGAGAAGAATCAGTCTGGCCTACTGGATAGGTAGCTGTAGCTGTGGAGGCTGTGGTCAACGCGCCGCGTTGTCCATCAAATCCACAGCTACGTGGTCGATAGAAGCGATGTGCGGACGAACCGAGGGGAGCCCGCCATAGGCGCAAAGGATCGCGCCGCGACCTTGTATTCGGTTGGCCCCGTCGGGCCAGACCATGAAGCAGCCATCCGCTTCAGCGGCGAGGCTCCGAGGCGGCGGGCCCATTCTGTGGACGGCATGGAGGCCATGCGATTATTCGGGTCACCGACACCTCGGGTCGTCATCGACGGCCCAAATCGCGGGCGTCGAATCTCCGGTTGTGCTGTTTTCTTGCAGCGCCGATCAGGTTGGCTGTCGGAGCACGACACCCTGCGGCACTTCGCCGGTGGTGACCATGCGCCAGAGCGCGATGAGCAGTTTGCGTGCCAGGGCAACGATCATCGTCGTCTTGCGCGCGCCCTTGACACCCTCCGTCCTGGCTCGGAACCATTGCGCCAGCACGCTGTCCCTCTGAAACATGAGGAAGCGCCAGGCCAGCTGGATCATGCCGCGGCGTACCCGGGCATTGCCTGATTTGGCGAGACCCTTCTCATGTCGCCTGGTACCGCTCTCATCGGGCGACCCGGTGAGGCCGGCGTAGCGCGCCACAGCTCTTCGGTCGCGCAGGCCGCGCGAGAGCGCCTCCCGCACGAGCATGTCCGCGGTCTCAATGCCGACGCCGATCACGCTGGCCAGCAGCCGGATCATTGCGTTCGCTCCGGTGTGCGGTGCTTGCTCCAGACGTTCTAAGCGCGTCTGTTCGATCGCGATGATCTGCCCGCGCAGGATGGCCAGGCGGGCGAGGTCTCGCCGCAATTCATCCAGCGTGTTAGGCGGAATCGGCGACTCCTCCGGCGTGTGCAGCGACTCCAGTTGCTGCGCTGCCTTGCGCAGCTCCGGCTTGAAGCCGCGGATGCCAAGCCGGGCCAACGCCGCCTTCATGCGATTGACGATCCGCGTACGTTCGCCGACCAGATTCTCCCGCTCGCGGCTTGGGCGCCTGGCGTCCTCTTCCTCGAGGCTCGGCACCGCGACCATCCCGCAATGTCCGCGTTCGCCGCGCAGCCAGCCCAGGAACACGCGCATCAGCATGGCGGTATCGAGCCGATCTGTCTTTGCCCGCCTGTGTTCACGCGAAACGGCGACGCTGGTCGGATGAATGACATGGCTCTCGATCTCGTGTCGCATCAGCCATCGCGCCAGCCAGAACCCGTCCCGGCCGGCCTCGAAGGCAACGGCAATACGTGCGACGCAGCGACCGCCTCGCGTTGCCTCGTCACGCCAGCGCTGCAGCAGGCGCAGCAGGGCCACAGCGTCCGGCACAATCTTCTTCAGGGGCTGTCGTTCGATTCCCGGCACCGTCCCGGCAATGAGCCAACTTGATTGGCTCATCTCGATGACTGCGACTATCGTTGCGTCCTGCTCGAAAGAAGCACGCGATCTGCTCAGGTCGTTGGGCTGGGGCATCCGGATAACTCCATCGGCGTTGATAACTGCAGCGATCCTGCCTTTCTACGACCGCCTGCCCCATAGCTTCTGTGGCGGTGAACACCGACGGCAAACGCGAGATCGTTGGGTTGCACATCGGCCCTTCGGAGGCCGAGACGTTCTGGTCAAGCTTTCTCAAGAGCCTGGCGCGTCGCGGACTGCAGGGCGTGAAGCTGGTGATCTCGGACGCGCATGAGGGGCTGAAGGCGGCGATCCGGCGGGTGTTTGCCGCGAGTTGGCAGCGTTGCCGTGTGCACTGGATGCGGAACGCGCTGTCCTACGTGGCGAAGACCCAGCAGAGCATGGTGGCCGCCGGGCTACGCCAGGCGTTCATCCAGCCGGATCGCCCGCAGGCCAGCCAGACGCTACGTCATGTAGCCGATCAGCTGCGCCAGAAATGGCCGAAGCTCGCGGCGTTCATCGACGACAGCGAGACCGACGTGCTGTCGCATCTGGACTTCCCCGAGCAGCACCGGACGAAGCTGCACAGCACGAATCCTCTGGAGCGGCTGAACAAGGAAGTGAAGCGACGTGCCGACGTCGTCGGGATCTTCCCCAACGAGGCATCGATCATCCGGCTGATCGGCGCGGTGCTGCTGGAACAAAATGATGAGTGGCAGTTGCAGCACCGCTACATGCAAGTCGAGGCGATGGCAGAGCTGGCCGCACCGGGGAACGAAGCTGAGACCAAGCAGATCGCGGCATGACGCACCGCATCGCCCGGTCGTGTCATGGCGTTTTCCGCGAAAGACAGACTGCGCCACGACGGCACCTATGCCCACCGCTCGACCGTGGCGTCGCGGTCAAGCCGCGCAGCGGGGCGCCGAAGGCGCCGGGCTTGACGGCGGCGATCACGGTCGCAGCACCATCATCCAGGCCGTCTATCGTACCAGATGATTCGACCCGCGCCGACACGCCGATTAAGGCCTTCGCTACATCACGAATCT
>DATJJM010000353.1:0-15773 GCA_035492535.1 Acetobacteraceae bacterium
TGCATATCCCGCGCCTGGGTCAGGTCGAACTCGCGCGCGCGATGCATCGTGCAGCGATCATCCCACATCACCAGATCGCCCACCGTCCATCGATGCGTATAGACGAATTCCCGTTGCGTCGCATGCTCCATCAGATCCCGCAGCAGCAACCGCGCTTCGGGGATCGGCATGCCGCGGATCCACCCGGCATGCGACGCCAGATACAGCGTCATTCGCCCCGAGCCGGGATGCCGCCGCACCAGCAACTGCGGCACCGGCTTCAGCCGCTCGCGTTCCTCATCGGAAAAGTCGGTGAACCCGATGGTCGAGCGCGAATACAGCACCGAGTGCTCGGCCACCAAGCCCTCCAACCGTGCCTTCATCGCCTCGGGCAACGCGTCGTACGCCGCGCGCATATCCGCGAACTGCGTCTCGCCACCTTCCCCCGGTATGCGCCGCGCCGACAGCAGCGAATACCGAGCAGGGATTGCCTTGAACGAACTGTCCGTATGCCACAGTCGATTGCCCAGCCCATTCATCCGCCGCCGGTCGTCCGCGGCCAGCACACGGCTCTGCTCATCCAGGTTCGACACATCGGAAATGTGCAGGTCCAGCCTCGGCTTATGGTCCGGCCGATACGCCTTGATCGTGGTCTCCAGCGGTCCCAGCATCGCACTGAATGCAATCTGCTGCTCATCCGTGATGCGCTGGTCTCGAAAAACCAGCACCGCATAGCGATCCGCCGCCGCGACAATCTGCGAAACCATCGCCGCATCGACCGGTTCGCGCAGATCGAACCCACTCACCTCGCCAACGAATACCGGATGCAAGGGCCGCACACTGATCGCCATGTTTGTTCCTCCTGTGCCGCCGAGCATAGCACAGAAATTGGACTAGTAATACTGCAGCCACACGGCCCTTCCGATCGTACCAATCGGCAAAGCATCATGGCGCCATATCCCCGGAGCACAGCGATGTCCGCCACCGACGCCTACCCGATCACCAGCCGCAACCGCGTGCGCCGTCGCTACGAACGCGGCCACTACGATCGCGCCACCGTCCACCGGATTCTCGACGCGGCCATGGTCTGCCACATCGCCTATGCGATCGACGGCCAGCCCTTCTGCACCCCCACCTCATTCTGGCGCGACGGCAACCGGCTGTACTGGCACGGCTCGTCGGCCAGTCGCATGGTGCGCGCGCAATCAGGCGGCCTGCGCGTCTGCCTGACGGTAACGCACCTCGATGCGATCGTGCTGGCCCGCTCAGGCTTCCACCATTCGGTGAACTACCGCAGCGTCATGGCCTACGGCGAGGCGCATGCGATCACCGACCCGCAAGCCAAGCTCGCCGCGATGGACGCCTTCATCGATCGCTTCTACCCCGGTCGAGCCGCCATCCTGCGTCCCGTAACAGACCAGGAGATCAAATCTGTCCAGATCCTGGAGATGGAGATCGAGGACGTCGCCGCGAAGGTCCGTGCCACCGGCGTCTCGGACGACGAAGAGGACTACGCCCTGCCCATCTGGTGCGCCGTGCTGCCATTGCACACCACGATTGGCGAAGCCGAACCGTGCCCGCGCCTGGTCGCCGGCACCACGGCGGAATCGGGCGGCATGGCCTCCTACGCGCCCGGCCGAGGCTTCGATGACGTGATGCTGGAGACGTATCGCAAAGCATACCCGGACAGACCCTGACCCCGGTCAGCCCGCCCAGATCTGGGCAACGTGCGGGTAATCGCGAATGGCCGCATCCGCCGTCGCCAACGGAAACGTCAGCCGCCTCGATGCCTCGGAGCTCAAGCTATCTGCGGGCCACCGAGCAGCGCTTCAATCGCCGGATCAGCAGCATCGATATCCGCGGCGATACGGCGGATACGCATCGTGTAGGCAGGCTTCCGCGGCTCTCCGCGCGCAGCCAGCGGCACCAGCCTGCCTGCGGCACACCGTTCTCGGCAATGACGATCTCCTCGCCCGACGCTGCGCGATTCACCGGCCCGGACAAGTGGGTCTTGGCTTCGCTGAGCGTGACGAATGGTGGCATCTTCCGTGTCCTTCACCAGCTTGATCAATAGGTGCGCGTCCTAACCGTTGGTGAACCTGACCAACTCTGCTTCCTTGCCACCCCGCACCTACAAGCCGTAAGGGGCCGCTTACGAATCCGAGAGACACAGCCATGTCCACCGCCACCGATACCGTGATCGCCGCCGCCCGCGACTTCCTGGGCGACCGCATCACCACCAACGCCACGCTGCGAGAACACCACTCGCACGGCCAGGACACCCAGCCGCCCGTCCTCCCCGACGCCGTTGCCTTCGTCGAAACGACGGACGAAGCCGCCCGGCTCCTCGGGCTCTGCAACACCAATCACATCCCTGTCGTCGCCTGGGGCGCCGGCACGTCGCTCGAAGGCCACGTCACGCCGGTGCGCGGCGGCATCACGCTCGACCTCTCGCGCATGACCCGCATCATCGACATCAGCCAGCCCGACATGGACTGCCGCATCGAAGCCGGCGTCACCCGCGATCAGCTCAACGAGCATCTGCGCGACCAGGGCTTGTTCTTTCCGGTCGATCCCGGCACCGCTTCCTGCACCATCGGCGGCATGTGCGCGACGCGCGCCTCCGGCACCAACGCGGTCCGCTACGGCACCATCCGCGAGAACGTGCTCGGCCTCACCGTGGCACTCGCCGACGGCCGCACCATCCACACCGGCGGCCGCACGCGCAAATCCGCCACCGGCTACGACCTGACGCGGCTGTTCATCGGTTCGGAGGGCACGCTCGGCGTCATCACCGAAATCCAGCTCCGCCTGCACGGCATCCCCGAGGCGGTGTCATCGGCAACCTGCCAGTTCCCCACGCTGAAGGGCGCGGTGGAGACGGTGATCGCCATCCTGCAAATGGGCATTCCCGTCGCCCGCATGGAACTGCTGGACGACGTCCAGACATCGGCCTGCATTGCCTATTCCAAACTGGAAGGCCTGCAACCGCTGCCATCGCTGTTCTTCGAATTCCACGGCACCGAAAACGCCGTCGCCGAACAGGCGCAGCAGGCGGAAGAGATCGCCGTCAGCTTCGAGGGCCAGGGCTTCCGCTGGGCCACCGACGCCGCGGAACGCGGCAAGCTGTGGAAGGCGCGGCACGATGCACTATGGGCGTGCCTGGCACTGAAGCCTGGTCACCAGGGCATCGCCACCGATGCGATCGTGCCGATCTCGCGGCTGGACGAGGCGATCCTCGGCGCCAAGGAGGACATCGCCGCATCCGGCCTTACCGCGCCCATCGTCGGCCATGTCGGCGACGGCAATTTCCATACGGTGATCCTGGTGCCGCCGGAACCGGACGGCCTGCAACGCGCCTGGGACCTGGACAAGAAGATCGTCGCGCGCGCCCTGGCGCTCGGTGGCTCGTGCAGCGGCGAGCACGGCGTGGGCATCGGCAAGCGCGAGTTCCTGGAACAGGAGCACGGCGCCGAGGCGCTGGCGGTGATGCGCTCGGTCAAGCAGGCGTTGGACCCGCGGGGGATCCTGAATCCAGGCAAGATCTTCCTGAACTGAGGGACCCAATTCCCTCTCCGTCCCTGGGGGCGGAGAGGGTCAGGGATAGGTGGGGGACCGTGCCCCCTTACGCCGCCTTCAAATTCTCGGCGGCAACCTTGCCCTTCTGCCCGCGGACCGCATCGAAGCTGACCTGCTGGCCCTCATTCAGCGTGGTGAGTCCGGCTTTCTCGACGGCCGAGATGTGCACGAACACATCCGCGCCGCCTTCGGACGGCTGGATGAACCCGAAGCCCTTGGTTGAGTTGAACCACTTCACGGTGCCTGTCGACATCGCGCTACACTCCTAAACGTCGGCAACCCGCAACATGCGGGCCGAAATACCTTTCAGGTGGAGTGCTGATCTGCGCGAGCCTTGGCACGGACGAACAAACAAACCAGGCGAAAAGCGCCGATGCCGGGCATGTAGGGCCGCTGCGGCAGGAACGCAAGCCCGGCCCGGATCAGTTCGACTTCAGCCGGTCCGCCAGCCGTTCGACGTTATGGCCGTTCATGACAGCGTCGTATTCCTCGCCCAGGATCACCTGGCAGGCCCAATCGGCGGCATCGTGCCGCCAGCCGAGATGATGGGTCGCGCAATGCATCAGGCACTGGGCGGCCTGCTTGCGATGCTCGCCGCGGGTGCCCATGACCAGCTTGTAGAAGCCCTTCGCCTTGCGCTTCGCCTGATCCAGGACAGTGACGCCGGCGCCGAGCGACATCCCTGCAACGGCGCCACCCACGGCGCCAAGCGCCGTGCCGGCGACAGGCACCACGGAGCCCACCGTCGCGCCGCCACACGTTGCGGCTACCTGGAGACCAAATTTCGTTGTCGCAATGACCGCCTTCCGGCGTGCCTTCGTCCGCTTCTTTCCTCGCGCATAGGCGATAGCGAGCAGGACGTCGGTTTGCCCGATCGCCTGGCCCTTGTACTCCACGTCGGCGCCCGAGTTGAATCGCTGGATGATCTCCTCCAGCACGTCCGCCTTCGCCTGGGCCGAGACGCCCGATGCCGCATCGCCGCTGCCGGCGATGAAGAAGCCGCCAACAGTCTTCGCGACATTGCGGCCCGCGTAGGTGGTTGCAGACATATGGAAGCCCTCGGTCGTTATAACGGCCCCACCGCACGCGGTCGGCAGAACCGTTCCGATTTCTCATATATTGTTCATTCGTAACTGTCGAGGAAATACTGACGACATGAAGTATTTGGGACGGGGTCCACCAGTCATGGCATCCGCCGAGGTCAGCCGTCAGTGAGCATGCCCGTGACGGTGATGCAGATCCGGATAGTGCGGATGGCTGTGCCGCAGGCGGGCGTGGCGATGTCGGTGCGTATGTGGCTCGCCGGGCGGATCGTCTGGCCCATGCACGTGTTGATGGTGCTCATCGTGCACGTGCCGATGTTCGTGCTCAATCTCCTCGTGCAGATGATCGTGTTCGTGCCGTTCCACCAGGTGGAGATAGAGGCCGACCCCCATCAGCACCGCGGCAAGCACAAGCTGTACGCTCACCGTGTCATCGAACAGCGCGATCGACAGGATAGCGCCGATGAAAGGTGCCGTTGAAAAATAAGCGCTCGTGCGTGCCGTGCCGAGGTGGCGCAAGCCCAATACGAACAGGACCAGACTGACGCCATAGCCGAGGAAGCCGACAATGGCGGCGCCAATCACCGCGTCGGTGGCCGGCCAGGCCGCACCTGCCAGCGCAGCCAGCACCAGGTTGGTCGCGCCGGCCACCAGACCCTTGGTCATCGCGATCTGTACCGGATCGGCAGCGCTCAGCTTGCGCGTGAGGTTGTTGTCCACGCCCCAGGCGAGGCAAGCCCCGGCAATGGCAAGGGTGCCCCAGCCAAACGCCCCAGTCCCGCCTTGCCAGGACAACAGCAAGGCGCCCGCCAGTATGGAAGCCGCGCCGGACAGGATGCGGCGATCGACGTTCTCGCGGAACCAGAGCCAGGCGATCGCCATCGTTGCGATCCCTTCCAGGTTCAGCAGCAGCGACGCCGTGGATGCCGCGGTCTCGCTCAATCCAACCATCAGCAGGCCAGGCCCGATCACGCCGCCGCTCAGCACGACCGCAGCGAGCCAGGGCAGGTCGCTTCGCCGCAATGGCGCCTCAGCGGAGCGCCACACCAGGTGCAGCACGGCGAGGCCCACGCCTGAGCCAAGATACAGCAGACCTGCCAGCATCCACGGACTGGCCCCGCCGAGCAGCAGCTTCGCGATCGGCGTGCTCGCACCGAACAGGATCGCGGACGCCAATGCCAGTGGCGCGCCCGGCCAGGAGATCATGGCGCCGCGCTTCCCGACGGCAGCTGGAACCGGAGGGGACCCGTATGAACCATCAGAAGCTCCGCCGACTGTTTGCCGAGGAGCGGCTGCAGGCGCGTCGCCGCGGCTGCGGCATTCTCTCTGGTGAGCGTACTGGCCGAAACAGGTACCGCCATCTAGGGATGGAAGGAAGTCGCCTGAAACGCGCCGGGTAAGTCACCGCTCGCAAAGTTGGATTGGATTTTCAATATGGGCTCGCTGCGAACAAAGACCCCTGCCGCTGGACAATACCAGACATACCAGGCCGTTCGAGGAGAGTAGAAATTTACGCCTTCCCTGTCGCGTTCGAATTTGATTGTCCTTACCAGGTGCTGACCTAGAGGTAGCGTCTCCTCGTTCAGTCGCTTCCACCTCTCCAGGAAAGTCTTGGGTCCGCCCGCGGCGCCACCCCATTGCACGGTCAGCTGAAATTCGATCTGGTTCACGTGATTAGATAGAAGATCAGCCATGGCCTTTCGTAGTGGCGTCTGATTAAGCAAAAAGCGCGGATCGTAGAAATTATATAATAAGGCCTGAGTCTCGCCAGTTGTTGTAACGATGCGGCACAGAACAGTGTCCGTCGGGTCGCTCGCCCCATAGGTGCCTTTCACAACACCGCCGGCATCAGCCAAGGTAATGCTGGAGCCGGGTTCGGGGCAGTGAAACTGCTCCTCACCGGCAGCGACACCGAGTGGCTCATGAGAAGCGCCGGTGACCGGATCAAAATAGAACCTGGGAATTGCCGAATACGAAACCCATGGCTGCTGCCGGTGACCGGTCACGCGATCCACCGCAACCTGCACTTGGCCGAATACATCTCGCAGCTCCAGCCCCGGCGTGCTGATCGCCGCGGCAAAGGCACTGGCAAACGGACTGTCCGAGGCCTGCCCCTCGCTGTCGCGCGCCACATCGTTTGGTTCGGTCGAATACATGATGAGCGTGCCCGTCATGTGAGCCGGTGCGCTCATTGGCGCTAAACCCAAACTGGCCGACGCGCGCGAGGGGAGAGGCGGATGGTCGCGGCATGCATCAAGCACCAGGATATTCATGTGTGCGTTGGCTTCCTGCATCCGTCGGAGCACCACATCGTCAATTGCGATGAGATCCCGATCGTAATCACCGTCACTGCGCGGGATTGCGGCGCCAACCGGAACCATGAAGTTGCGTCCGTTCAACTGTGCGCCGTGTCCGGCATAATATACCAACGCCACTGTGTTGGGCCCGATCGAGCCGGTGAAATCATGAATCGCCTGCAGAAGACGCCGCCTGTCGGGGTCGATCAAGGCATTGCCCCCGAAGATCGTGAAGCCCTGACGGCTCAACGCACCTGCGATCAGTGTAGCATCGCTGTCGGCAGTGCTGAGCCGGCCCCAATTGGAGTCGCCGTTGCTTCCAATCACCAGAGCCAGGCGCTGCGGCGCCTCTGGCGCTGCGCGGAGTTTCGCACGATGCAAGGCTTCATTGGTCGCACGGAGCAATGCCAGCGTTCCGGGCCGATCATTCCGGTACGCCCGGGCCAGCGCGGGATTGGCGTCGATCTCCGTCAACTCCGCCCGTGTCGCGGGCGCCCCCGACCGTGACGTGCCACCGTCCCTGGCACTGCGCATGAGGATTTCCAGCCGGCTAACCAAAGCCCATAGGCCGTCCGGGTCGTTGCGCGCCACATCCGCGACCAGCCGGTTCTGCTCAAGAAGGCGAGCAGCTTCACTGCCTGAATTGACCGGCGTCGGCTGCGCGGTCGCATTCCAAGGAAGCAGACACGCGAGGGCAAGGACGATCAGGGTTGATAGACGTTGGGACATGTGCGCTCCTGCCCGGTGGATTAGCGGCAGCACGAGTCAGAATTGGTATCCTCTTCTGGTTACGGTAGCACGCAAAGCGTCTGCGTAGGAATTCAGGGGCAATGGCAAGCGCGCCGACCACGGTCCGAGACACGCAGACGCTTCTTGATCCGAAATATCGCGACGTGCGGCCTGTGGGATTGGAAAGCAGGCAGCCCGCTCCGAGACGCAATCAGGCAGCTGCGTATCACGAAGTCGGTCGTGCCTTGCTTGAACAGGCCGCACGCACCGGCCGGAAGGAAGCGGCCTCAGCCGCCGTCGAGGTATTTCGGATCGCGCTCCAATGGGCTCCTGTTGATCCATCGCTGCATAATGCGCTCGGCGCCTCGCTGGTAGAGCTTGGACGCGTCGAATCTGTGGCTGCCGCTATCGAGGCTCTGGCGGCTGCCGGGCAGGAATTCGAGGCTGCATCGACCGAAGCGACACGAAGCCACGTGCCGCCTGCCGCCTCCATTCGATACCAAATCAATCTGGCGATGACACTGTGGATGCTGGGTGAGCGAGCCGAAGACGAGGAGCGCATCGGCAAATCAGTCAGTTTGCTCGAGTCGATCATCGCGCGGCTGCCTGAATCCTCAGTGCATTGGCCCCATGTGCAGGACAACCTGGGCAATGCATTGATGGCGATGGAGCGGCCTGCCGACGCACTCACCGCCTATCAGGCCGGCCTGCGTGGCCGATGTTCCGGGACCGAGCGCGCAAGATTGTTGGGCAACCTCAGCACGGCATATCTGGCCATGGGACGGAGCACCGAAGCGTGCGATTGCTGCAAAGAGGCGCTGGCGCTCATACAACGGGACCGCTGGCCGCTGGCCTGGAGCCGCCTGCAACACAATCATGCCTGCGCCTTACTGCAGGCGGCACTGACCGGCGCACGGCAAGAGGCAGGTAACGGCCTGCGAGATGCCGTTACTGCGTTTGAGTTGGCATTGGCAGAACGCGAGCATAACCGCCTGCCGCAAGATTGGGCCATCAGCACGGTCAATCTCGCTGGAGCATTGTTGGCTCTAGGCACCCACATGTGCGCACGGCTCCATGGCCGTGAGACAGGCATTGGCCACCTCCGAAAGGCAACCTCGCTCTACCAGGAAGCATTGCCCGAGCTCACTGCCGGAGATCGAGCAAAGACCGAGCGAAATGCCGCTCTGGCGCGGGAGATTCTTGGCAAGGTATCCGATGGGGAGGTGATGCCACCACCTCTGCCGGATGGCATGTCTTGGCCAACCGAGACCTACGCCCAGGCGCATCGCGAGCGGCGCGAGGGAATTGTGCAGTTTCTCGACCGCGTATGGCAGCCGCTGATCAAGGCTGGAGCGGTTGACCTCCGGACGCTACGCGCGCGAGACCCGTCGGCGGCCAAAGGCATCGACAACTACAAGCGAAGGGTTGACCCGGCCTCGGGAAAACTCGGGCGGCTGCCGCCGCATCTGGACATCCCCACCAAGAAGCAACTGAACGATCGATTGGCGGAGATGATCGCTACGCCCGGCGACCGGCCCGCCAGGCTAGATTGGGCGTTGCGCGCGCGTCGGAAAAGGATTAAGTAAAAAGAATAGATACTTTTTCCTTACTGTGAGGGGCGCACCTACGCGCGCCTCACGTTGCACCTGGGCAGAAGGAAACGATGCAACACGGGGTGCAGAGCCGCTTGACTGAGGCACGCGTGCTCGCCGCCGCCGGTCGCGTGGAGCAACAGCACGCGTCTGACAGACCGGTGCCTCCTGTTCGGAAGGTCGCCTTCGTGCTCGCCTCGACGGACCAAGGTTCCTTCATCGTCAACCGCTTTGATTACAAGGAGAGTCGCGACGGTCGGAGATTCGGCGTCGGCTTCAAGCTTCTCAACGAATCTTCCTTTGAGTTGAGTGAGATTTCAGTCTGCCTATTCATGTTGGAATCGAGACGGAAGCTCTTTGGTGACGGAGTTGTCGCGGTGGACTGCGGGGCGAATATCGGTACTCACACCGTGGACTGGGCAAGGCAGATGACCGGTTGGGGTTCAGTCACGGCAATCGAGGCGCAGGAGCGGATCTACTATGCCCTTGCGGGGAACGTCTCGATCAACAATTGCTTCAACACCAGACTCATTCACGCGGTCGTCGGCAACAGGAACGGATTTACTAGAATCCCCGAACTCGACCACTTCGTGCCGACAAGCTTCGGAAGTCTCGAGCTGAGACCCACCCGCAATCCCGAAGATATCGGACAGAAGGTGGACTACTCAGAGTCGAGTCTCGTGCCTGTGCGTGCCATCACCATCGACTCGCTGGCATTGAAGCGCCTGGATCTTCTCAAGATCGATGTTGAGGGCATGGAATTGGAGGTACTGGAAGGAGCGAGGCGAACCATCAAGCGGTGTTCGCCTGTCATCCTGATCGAAAAGCTGAAGTCAAACGTGGAGAAGATTGGCCGCTTCTTGCAACAAGATGACTATCTCGCCGCGGAGCTCGGCATTAATTTATTGGCTATCCACGCGGCAGACAAAGCCGCTTTAGGCCTTGGACCGTAGCTGGTGGCAAGGCGTGATAGATGGCCCTTCGACGCATCGTAACGAATGTTCGTGACCGATCCCACCGATCACGTGAAGGGCTTCTACGCAGGCGCCCTCGATATGGGTGCCGTCATGGATTGCAGGTGGTTCATGACATTTGCAGCCGACGCACAAACCACACTGGAGAGTGGTGCATCCTCCGGTGAAGAACCGCTCAGTCCAGCTCGATCGATGCTAGGCAGCAGCCGACGAATGGGAGTGCGCGTGCACCGCCGCGAAACGCTGGGCGGGCCGGTCTGGCTGTCACTGGCATTGCACCTGACGTTATTGCTGACATTGCTGATGCTTCCACCGACCCAGCCATCAACAAGTGGATCGGAGCCGCTCACGGTGGATCTTATTATGGGGGAAGGGCCGGCCGAGGCGACGCCGGAGCCGCCCGCCCCACCTGAGACAACCGTCGCGCCGATAGCACCGGTTCAGCAGGCGGAGATACCGCCACCGACGCCGGCACCCGTACCGGACGTGCCGCCGCCGACACCGGCGCCTGTTCCGCCGCCCCCGGTCCGGCAGGTCGAGACTCCGCCACCGACGCCAACATCCGTGCCAATGCCTGTACCGCCGCCACCTGCGCCGGTGGCGCAGGTGCAGCCGCCACGAGCACTGCCGCAGCGTGTCGCCGCCCGCACTCCGGTCCACCCGGCGGGCACACCTGCGCACGCGCCGGCCGGGCAGAATGCCGCTGGCGCCGCGAGCGATGGCAAGAATGGTGCAGCCTGGATGGGGAAGTTGAAGCAGTGGTGGGACCAGCACTCCTACTATCCCAAGGAGGCATCGCAGACCAATGAGGGCGGCAACGTAAAAGTCCACATCGTTATTGCCCCTGACGGTCAGGTTACGTCGATCGACGTGTTGCAAGGCTCAGGATTGAGTGTGCTCGATGCGGCGGCGGTAGCGGTGTTTCGCAATGCCCATCTGCCGCCGTTCCCGCCAGGCACGCCCGCGCAGCCGGCTGATGTCGTGGTGACGCTGCACTACCGCCCGGCGGATAGCGGCGGGTGATCCGATGCAGCCGCAGGGCCAAGGCGAAACAGCACGCTCCGACACGAGATACCAATATTCACGCCAGACAGAAGGGAGAATACTTGATGCGATTTTCGGTCGCTTCATCTGTCCTTGCTGCAGCTTTCGTTCTGACGCCGGTGGCAGCGGGCTACGCACCCGCGCTGTGCCAGGACTTCAGCATAACGAACCAGGTGGAGCCGGCGAACCCGGTGCGCCGCGACTTGATGCGGCAGTTGCAGGCATGGTGGGACGCGCACGCCTATTATCCCAGACACGCGTCGAACAACGATGAGGGTGGCACTGTCAAAGTCCACCTGGTGGTCCACCCTGACGGCAAGATCTGGACGATCAATGTGGTGGCAAGCTCCGGATCGCCCTCGCTCGACACGGCAGGCGGCTCAGTGTTCCGCGGTGGGTCCGTGCGACCGTTTCCGGAGAGCGAGCCAGACGCCGATATCGACATTTCTCTGCACTACGTCCTGGCGCACCGCCATGATCAACCGGTGGCCGCCGATTACACGCCGGTGTCGTCCAAGACTCCCTTCACCGTAACGAACGACCCAATAAAGTCGCCTATCCTTGATACAATGCTGCAAAGGACCTGCACCGGAACGATGGTGCTGGGAGGGATACCAAATTACCCGATTTTCGGAATGCACTCCTGGGCCCAGGCAATCTTTTTTCGCAAGCCAGATGGCACGCCATGGGTCAAGTTTTATGAGCGGGGCCATCCCAGCCTCTCTCCGGTGACACAAGTCGGCAAGATGGTGACATGGACCGGTCGACAAGAGTCTTTTGGGCCGAACCCCAGCAGTGGTGCCTTTTGGCTTCAGTACACCGTGTGGTCTGACGGCGATAACCATCTCAGTGGCGCCATCGGTACCCGCATGGTCAGATATGGCGTCCCGTTTAATAGCAATCTGCCAGGAAACACAGTTGAGCTTACCTGCGCAACAGACGTCCTGCCGAATATTACATGGAATGATTGGCTTGCGCAGAGCAAGGTTACCTCACCTGTTGATCTTTCCTCTAGTGATCCACCCTGACCGCACCATCTGCATGGTGAATGCGGTGGAAAACCCGAGTTGGCACTCGCGCGGGATGCCGGCCGGCCACGGACTTCGTTGTATCGGAGATCAACGCGTTTCGTGTACTGGTATCCGGATCACTCGGGCAGCTGCAGTGTCACCGCGCGGTGTCTGCAATTCCATGAATGACCATCAACACGGATGACCTCCAGATGGCTGCTCCGATGGCAAAGCATCAGCAGCTTTGCGCGAGGAACCATGCACGGATGGGTTGATGGATTGTAACGCATTGTAGCCGCCCGCGCGCGGTGCTGGTTGGCACAGACTCCTGTCAACATTCCCAGATTGAAGCAGGGAGCAGCGGAACCCGATAATTGCGACATGACCTACGGCATCATACCGCGCGGCAAGCGCTTCTGGGTTGTCCGCTACTTGCCTGACGGGACCTATGATGCAGTTGAAAGGTATGAAACCAAGGCTGATGCCGAACTGGTCATGAAGACCTTGCAGGCCCGCGAAGGGACACCTGCGCGCACCACCGGGACAGCCACTCACGCCACCCGGAAGGTGAAGAGGCGCTGATGGCGGTTAATTAACAGCACCGGCTGTTCTCGCAGCGATGACGGCCACGTCGGACAACACGCGCCCTGTGATCGTGACCGCGCGCAAGCCCCGCCCGCGGAAGGCGCCCAGGGCCGTTGCCGAAGCCTCGGCAAGCCACTGGCCAGGAGGTCACCTGTCACCCGAGGAAGTCAGGCGGCATGGGGATGCCGCCGACGACTTGATCCGGGAGCTGGTGCGACGGGCGACTGGAACGGCTGATGGTTACAGCGTGCGCTGATACTTACAGTGTATACGGGCGGCCCGGCAGGCTTTGGTTCGCGCTCTGCCGGGCCTTACCCAGCGAGCTTCGGGGAACGCCGCAGGGCTGACGCTGCATAGTTGGCAATTGGTCACAGCAGCGTTTCATCAGGTGCCTGACGGGCGGACAACCAGGTCGATGTGCGCGGTGCGGTGCCGGGAGGCCATGATGATCTCGCCTGCCCGATGCATGCGATATGCCGTGCCTAGATCAATCGGTGCATCCGGAAGCTGACTCCACGAAAGTCGCGACAGACGATCGCGCGGCCGGGTGGCGATCGGGGTCCAGACCCCGCAGGGCAGGTCAAGGGTTTGCAGGTCATCGCTCATGCCGGCCAGCGTACTATGCAGGCCGTATCAGAATAGTTTCGTAGACGACACTATGCTCTTCCTGCATCGGCCCGATGTCTGTTGATGCTGTCCCTCACTCTATCTGGATCGCGCCGCCATTCCTCGCCGCCGACTCCGTGCTCACCTGCTGTAGTGCAGACACCTCCCAGGTCGTGATGTGCCAGGTCTGTCCATCGGCCAGCCTTGTCACTGTCTGCTTCCGCAGCGGAACCCCGGACGCGCGATCCAGCCAGTACAGCGTCTCCGCCGTCACCTCAGTCCCTCCCGGCGAATCCTGGCGCACCACGCGCACCTTCATCACCGCCCGCTTGCGACGCCCCACCTCCAGCGACGTGTTCGCTTCATGCGTGACCGTGGCGGACCTCCACAACGCCATATCGGTCTGGGCCGGCAGGTTCACCGTCGCCGTCATCCCGACCGGGCCGCGCAGCACCGCCGCCAGCGCCTGCCGCTGCTGGGTCGAAGCCTGCTGGAACCTCCCATTCCCCCAGAACCCGAGCAAATACCGGTATTCGCGCCCGTTCCACTGCTGGACACACGTCTCGGGATCACCCGCCTCCGCGCCCATGAACCGGACCGCCACCCCGTTGACCAGCACTGCGGTGAGGTTGTCCGGGCATGGCGGGTCGGCAGGCAAACTGGCATTGGCCGCAACCTCGGCGTCCGAGGCTTCGGCCCCTGGTCCGCGCGCCGCCTGCTGGCACCCTCCAAGCGCGAACACCCCCATCCCGATCGCACACATCCACAGTTGTCCGCGCTTTGCCCCCATTTCCTGCCCCACCTCCCAACGGTCCATGCAACTCCCGACGTTGCACCGTGACCTCTACACCCTCGCCCCCGAGTTGCCAGCACCGCTTCCACATAAACTCAATGTGACCAACGCTTTGCACCCGATTGCGGAAGTTCACGATAAAGAGTGCGCATGCAGCTGGACCGCCGCGCCTGGCTACGCCTGAGTGTTGGAGCAGCCCTCGCCCCTTCACCCGCCCTTGCGCGCCGGCACCGGCCGCAGCCTCAGCCGCTGGTGGTCATCGACCCGGGCCATGGCGGCAAGGACCCTGGCTGCATCGGCCATGCCATCGAGAAGCATGTTGTGCTGGCAGTCGGCCTCGCGCTGCGGCGCCAGCTTCTGGCCTCACGCCATTGCCGTGTCGAGATGACACGCAGCACCGACGTGTTCATCCCGCTGGAACAGCGGGTCCGGTTCGCCCGGCAGCGCAGAGCCGCTGTGATGGTCTCGGTGCACGCCAACGCGTCGTCGGATTCCGGCGCGCGCGGCGCCAACGTCTACCGCTTCGCCTATCGCGCCTCCGATCCCCTTGCCGCAGCCGCGCAACGCCTGGAGAACAGCGCAGATCGTTCCGAGGCCAGTGCGTCCTCCCAGCGCGGAATGAACGTTCAGCACATCCTCGCCAACCTGATGCGGCGCGAGACGATCCGCCATTCGTCGCGCCTGCAAAGCGATCTCGTCGCAGGGCTGGACGACGATTGGCGCCTGTGCGGCGGGGGCGCCCGCCACGCGCGCTTCGTGGTGCTCAGTGCCCCGGACGTCGCAAGCGTGCTGGTCGAGCTCGGATTCCTGACCAACCGCCTCGATGCCGCGGCGCTGAGCAACCCTGCCCATCAGGCTGCACTTGCTCGCACGATGGGCGAACAGATCGACAAATACCTTGTCGCTCTGCAGCCCCGCCGCAGTTAGGCTACGCGCCGTCCGTCGGCTTCACGCAGCCGCCTTGAACGTCCGGGGTATCCCCGCCTTCGGCACCTGCCCGTGCATCGGCTCCGCCGGCAGCCCCTCATGCAGCACCCGGCGCGTGTCGATCAGCCTCTGGAGATCGATCCCGGTCGCGAAGCCCATGCTCTCCAGCATGAACACGAGGTCCTCGGTGACGATATTGCCGGAGGCCCCCGGCGCATACGGACACCCACCCAGCCCTGCGAGACACGAGTCGAAGGCCCGGATCCCCTCCTCCAGCCCCGCCAGCGCATTGGCTATACCCAGCCCGCAGGTATCGTGCAGATGCAGCCCATGCAGCGCGCCACCGATGGCCTCGCGCGTTGCCCGCACCACTTCCCTGATCTGTGCGGGATGCGCATAGCCGACGGTGTCGGCCAGCATGATCTCATCCACCCCGGCATCCGCCAGGCCTTTCGCCATCGCCACGGCCTGCGCCGTTGGCACCACGCCATCGATCGAGCACCCGAACGCTGTCGATACACCTGCCACCACAGGCACTTTCCGGGGCTGCGCCTTCACCCAGGCCATCACCTCGCGCATCATTTCGATGGACTGTTCCGGCTTGCGGTTCAAATT
>DATJJM010000354.1:0-21606 GCA_035492535.1 Acetobacteraceae bacterium
CGCGGCTGATCTATCCCGTGCCGGTGCCGGGCGGCTTGGGCGTGCATTTGACCATCGATCTGGGTGGACAGGCGCGATTCGGGCCTGATGTGCAATGGATTGATACGATTGACTATACGGTCGATCCGGCTCGCGCCGACAACTTCTATTCAGCAGTCCGAAAATACTGGCCTGATCTGAGGGACGGTGCGATTCAGCCGGGCTATGCCGGGATCCGGCCGAAGATCGTTCCCCGCGGCGCTCCCGCCCAGGACTTCGTGGTGCAAGGCCCACAGACGCACGGGGTTCGGGGCTTGGTCAATCTGTTCGGCATCGAGAGCCCTGGCCTGACGGCCTCGCTGGCATTGGCGGATTACGTGGCGGAGGTGGCCGAGACGGGGTAGGTTCGATCATCTAGATCGAAGACGCGCCCGCGGGAACGAGCGTTTGAGAAACAATGGGACGGCTGGAGCCGGCGCGATGTGGTCGCGTCAGGATGTGCCTGCAAATCCGGCATGGTGAAGCCGCGCGACCTGGTCACCACCAAGCTGATCTCCGGTTTCATGCGTTTGATCAAGCCGCTGTCGTTCAGGCCGCGAAGACCTACTAGCGGTAGTTCTCCGGCAGGTAACGGAGGGATGTATTTCGTAACAGGTTGTTCGCGGGGATTGAGAAGCCTGTTGCGCACCGCCTAATTTTCGCGGCATTCGTCGGCGAATTTCCGCCGGTTCGCGGATTGGAGCGCACACTCGGCCCATGGATGAACGCGTAGATCGGCCCGACGTTGATACGGCGCACGCCCCCCTGTCTCGTGGACCGGTGGTTGTGCGCCGTTCCCGGTTGCGGTGGGTACTTTGGCTGGGCGCCCTTCTGCTGAGCGGTGGGGGCGTCTACTGGGTCTGGCACACCCATCATGCAACTCAGACTGCGAGTCGCGGCGGCAATGGTCGCGGTGGGGAAGGGGCTCCCCAGCCGGTGGGAGCGGCGACGATCGGCACTGGTGATATCCCGATCATCTTGAACGAGCTAGGCACTGTCACCCCACTCGCCAACGTCACGGTGCGGACGCAGATCAGCGGCCAGTTGATCAATGTGGGGTTCACGGAGGGCCAGCACGTCAAGGCAGGGGATTTCCTCGCACAGATCGATCCGCGACCCTATCAGGTTGCCCTGGAGCAGGCGCAGGGAGCATTGGCCAAAGACCAGGCCTTGTTGGAACAGGCGAAGACCAATCTGAAGCGCTACCAGACATTGGCAAAGCAGGACTCCATCTCGCAGCAACAGGCCGATGACCAGAGATATCTGGTTGCGCAGTACCAAGGGGCGGTGACGACCGATCAGGCACAGATCGATAGCGCAAACCTGAACCTCACCTACTGCCGCATCGTGGCGCCGGTCGCGGGCAGGGTAGGGCTGCGGCAAGTGGACCCGGGCAATTATGTGCAGACTAGTGATACCAATGGTTTGGTTGTGCTAACGCAGGAGCAGCCGATCTCGGTGATATTTTCGGTCACAGAGGACAATCTGCCTGCTGTGATGAAGCGTCTGCATGCCGGCGCAACATTGCAGGTGCAGGCGTACGACCGGGCGAACAGGACGCTGCTCGCCACCGGTTCGTTGACCAACGTCGATAATCAGATCAACACGACAACCGGCACCGTGAACATGCGTGCCACATTCCCGAACGACGATGAGGCTCTGTTCCCCAACCAGTTCGTGAATGCGCGGCTACTGGTGGATACGCTGCACAACGTCGTGCGCGTTCCGGTGCCCGCCGTGCAACTCGGCGCGCCTGGCACTTATGTTTACGTGATCAATCAGAACGACACGGTGTCGGTGCGCCCGATTGCAATCGGTGCGACCGACGGCAAGGAAACGCAGGTGCTTTCTGGCCTCTCTGCTGGTGAACGCGTAGTGACCGACGGGACGGACCGGCTGCGCGACGGGCAGAAGGTGACGATTCCGCCGCCGCCGGGGCAGAACGCACAGGCTGGACAGCCGGGCGCGCCTGAGCATCAGCAGCGCCGAAAGCAGCAGTGAGCACGTCGCCGGCCGCCACATGAGCCCGTCACGCCTCTTCATTCTGCGTCCGGTCGGCACATGGCTCCTGATGGCAGCGATCATGCTCGTCGGCATCGTGGCCTACGGATTCCTGCCAGTCTCCGCGTTGCCTGAGGTCGATTATCCGACGATACAAGTGCGGACCTTTTACCCTGGCGCCAGCCCGGACGTGATGACGTCGTCGGTCACGTCGCCGCTCGAACGGCAACTTGGTGAAATGCCCGGGTTGAACCAGATGACCTCGGTCAGTTCCGCTGGCGCGTCGGTCATTACATTGCAGTTCAATCTGGATCTGAGCCTTGATATCGCCGAGCAGGAAGTCCAGGCGGCGATCAATGCCGCAGGGAACCTGCTGCCATCCGACCTGCCGGCGCCGCCAATCTATGCCAAGGTCAATCCGGCCGATGCGCCGATCCTCACGCTGGCGCTCACGTCCAAGACCTTGCCGCTGACCCAGGTCCAGGATCTGGCAGACACGCGGTTCGCACAGAAGATCTCCCAGCAGCCTGGCGTAGGTCTGGTCAGCATCAGTGGCGGTCAACGTCCGGCAGTGCGTATCCAGGTCAATCCACGCGCGCTCGCGGCGTACGGGCTGAACATCGATGACCTTCGCACCACACTCGGTAATGCGAACGTGAATACGCCGAAGGGCAGTTTTGACGGCCCGCGCCAGGCGACAACGATCAACGCAAATGACCAGATAACTAGCGCACAGGACTACAGCAATCTGGTCGTCGCATATCGCAATGGCTCGCCGGTCCGGCTGACGGACGTAGCAACCGTCGTAGAAGGCGCGGAGAATACCAAGCTGGGTGCCTGGGCGAACCGCACGCCGGCGATCATCCTGAATGTTCAGCGGCAGCCTGGCGCCAATGTCATCGAGGTTGTGGACAACATCAAGAAACTGCTGCCGCAGATGCAGGCGACTCTGCCGGCTGCCATCGATGTTGCGGTGCTGACGGATCGCACGGGCACGATCCGGGCCTCGGTCAAAGACGTTGAGTTCGAGCTGGGCCTGGCCGTCGTGTTGGTGGTGCTGGTGATCTTTCTGTTCCTGCGCAACCTGCCGGCGACGATCATCCCCAGTCTGTCGGTGCCGTTGTCGCTGGTGGGTACGCTGGCGGTGATGTACCTGCTTGGATTCAGCCTGGACAACCTGTCGCTGATGGCGCTGACCATCTCCACCGGCTTCGTGGTGGACGATGCGATCGTGATGATCGAGAACGTCACACGCTACGTCGAGATGGGCGAGCGTCCCTTGCAGGCTGCGCTGAAGGGCTCCGAGCAGATCGGCTTCACCATCATCTCGCTGACCGTGTCGCTGATTGCCGTGCTGATCCCGCTTTTGTTCATGGGCGACGTGGTAGGGCGGCTGTTCCACGAGTTCGCCATCACGCTTTCGGTGACGATCGTGATTTCGGCCATCGTGGCGCTTACGCTGGTGCCGATGATGTGTGCGCGGCTGATCCGGCACCGCCCGGACACAGAGCGCAATCGCTTCGATCTACGCGCGGAGCGTGCATTCAACTGGGTCATCGATCGCTACGACCGCGCGCTGAGCGTGGTCCTGGACCATCAGCCTCTGACGTTAGTGGTGGCGCTGGCAACGCTGCTGCTGACCGTGTGGTTGTATATGATCGTGCCGAAAGGATTCTTTCCGGTACAGGACACTGGAGTGATCCAGGGCATTTCGGTAGCCGCTCAGAGTTCCTCATTCGGCGCAATGGCGCAGCATCAACAGGAGCTGGCCGATGCAATCCTGAAGGATCGTGACGTTGTCAGCCTGAGTTCGTTCATTGGCGTGGACGGACAGAACCTGACACTCAACACGGGACGTTTCCTGATCAACCTGAAGCCGCATGACGACCGTACGGACAACGCCACCGAGATCGCGAGGCGGATCGAACAGGAGATATCGCATATCGCCGGCGTCGCGCTGTATCTGCAACCGGTGCAGGACCTGACGGTGGACTCCTCGATCAGCCGCACGCAATACCAGTTCATATTGGAAAATCCGAACCAGAGCGCGTTTCAGGAATGGGTACCGAAGCTCGTGCAGCGTTTGGAGCAGTCGCCCAACCTGGCGAACGTGGCAACCGACATGACGCAGCAAGGGCTGACGATAAATCTGGTGATCGATCGTTCGACGGCAGCCCGGTTCGGCATCACACCGGCGACGGTGGACAACGCGCTATACGATCTGTTTGGGCAGCGGATCATTTCCACTATTTATACGCAGTCCAACCAGTACCGCGTGATCATGGAGGCGGAGCCGTCCCTGCAATCGTCGCTGGCGGCGCTGAACTCGATCAGGCTGCCCTCATCGGCATCGTCAACAGGCCAGGTGCCGCTAATGGCGATCGTGCATGTGGAGCAACAGGCGGGCCCACTGGCGATCGACCACCTTGGGCAGTTCCCTGCCACCACGATTTCATTCGACACGGCGCCTGGCGCATCTCTTGGCGCCGCAGTCGCAGATGTTCGGCAGGCACAGAAGGATATCGGCTTGCCGCAGAGTTTCCTGATCGCTTTCCAAGGCGCAGCAGCGGCGCTCGAGTCGTCGCTCTCCAATGAACTGCTGTTGGTCCTGGCGGCAATCGGCACAGTCTATATTGTGCTGGGAATCCTGTACGAAAGTTTCATCCATCCGATCACCATCCTTTCCACGCTGCCTTCAGCTGGTGCCGGCGCGCTGATCGCATTGCTCATCGGTGGCTACGACATCGATGTAATCTCGATCATCGGCATTATCCTGTTGATTGGTATCGTTAAGAAGAACGCCATCATGATGATCGACTTCGCACTGGTGGCGGAACGCGAGGATGGCAAGCCACCGCGTGAGGCCATCCATCAGGCGGCGCTGCTGCGTTTCCGGCCGATCATGATGACGACTATGGCAGCATTGCTTGGCGCGCTACCGCTGATGCTCGGCTCTGGCACCGGGTCGGAACTGCGCCGCCCGCTGGGTGTGGCGATCGTCGGAGGTCTGATTGTCAGCCAGGTGCTGACGCTGTTCACCACGCCGGTGATCTACCTGATGTTCGATCGGATCGCTGTACGCCTGTCGGGCAACAGGCCCGAACGAGGACTGGCGAGTGACAGCGCTCCGCCATGAACATTTCGGCTCCGTTCATCGCACGACCCGTTGCCACCACGCTGTTAACCATCGGCATTGTGGTCGCTGGCATGTTCGCGTTCTTTCAATTGCCGGTGTCACCGTTGCCGCAAGTGGATATCCCCACGATTGTGGTCACCGCATCGCTGCCTGGCGCAAGCCCGGATACAGTCGCGACCAGCGTTGCCAGTCCATTGGAACGTCATCTCGGGCAGATCGCCGATGTCACCGAGATGACATCCTCCAGTTCAGTCGGTCAGGCCCGCGTGATCCTGCAATTCGGCCTGGATCGCGACATCAACGGCGCAGCACGCGACGTGCAGGCGGCTATTGTGGCGGCACGTGCCGACTTGCCGACGTCACTGCGCAGCAATCCAACTTATCGCAAATTCAATCCAGCCGACGCACCGATCCTGATTTTGGCCTTGACATCGAAAACGATGACGCGCGGACAGATGTACGACGTCGCCAGCAACGTGCTGCAACAGCGGCTGTCGGAGATCGATGGCATCGGTCAGGTCACCATCGGCGGCGCCGCGCTGCCGGCCGTGCGGGTCGAACTGAACCCGCAGGCGTTGTTCAAATATGGGATTGGCTTGGAAGACGTACGCGCCGCATTGGCGTCTGCCAATGCGCATAGTCCCAAGGGTGCGATCGAAGTCGGCGATCAACACTACCAGATCTACACAAACGATCAGGCGAGCCTGGCCGCGGACTACAAGCCGCTGATCATCGCCTATCGCAATGGCGCACCAGTCAAACTCTCCGACGTGGCGGATGTGCAGGACTCGGTAGAGAATCTGCGCAACGAAGGCATCGCGAACGGCTCGCCTGCTGTGCTGGTGATCGTGTTTCGTCAGCCAGGCGCCAACATCATCGACGCGGTCGATGCGGTGCAGGCAGCATTGCCTCAACTCGAGGCGGCGATGCCGAGCGACATCAATGTTACCGTAGCCAATGACCGCAGCACGACGATCCGTGCCTCGTTGCAGGACACCGAAAGCACGCTGGTCATCGCGGTGATCCTGGTGACACTGGTTGTCTATGCCTTCCTGCGCAATATCCGCGCCACGCTGATCCCATCCGTCGCAGTACCAGTGTCGATCATCGGTACGTTCTTCACGATGTATCTGTTGGGCTTCAGCCTGAATATTCTGTCCCTGATGGCGTTGACCGTCTCCACTGGCTTCGTGGTCGACGACGCCATCGTCGTGCTGGAGAACATCTCGCGCCATCTAGAGGCCGGCATGCCTCGCGTGCAGGCAGCGTTGCATGGTGCGCGCGAGGTTGGATTTACAGTCATCTCGATCAGTCTGTCGCTGATCGCAGTGTTCATCCCGATCCTGCTGATGGGCACTATTATCGGCCGGTTCTTCCGCGAATTCGCTTTGACGCTGTCGTTGGCGATCGTTGTATCGCTGTGCATTTCACTGACCACCGTTCCCATGCTCTGCGCGTTGTTTCTGCGACCGATCCCGCAACGTGAACGGCGGCGCACACTATTCGATCGTGCCCTTGAGTTCTATCGGCGCTCACTCGACTGGAGTCTGCGCCACGGCGTGATTGTGATGGTGATCTGGGTGATCACCATTGGTCTCAATCTCTGGCTTTATGTACTGGTACCGAAGGGCCTGTTCCCTGAGGAGGACACCGGGCGTCTGGTCGGTTCCATGCAAGCCGACCAGAGCACATCGTTCCAGGCGATGCAGCAGAAGCTGGGCCAGATGGTGACGATCGTGCGCAACGATCCAGCGGTGCAGAACGTTGTCGGTTTCACCGGCCAGGGTAGTGGGGGCGCCGGTGGCCAGTCCAACACCGGGCAGGTCTTTGTCGCCCTCAAGTCGATCTCCCAACGCGGCAGCATAGACTCAGTCATGTCGCGGTTGCGCAGCAAGCTCTCCGTGGTGCCTGGCGCCCGGCTGTTCCTGCAACCGGTGCAGGACTTCCGCACCGGAGGTCGACAGAGCAACGCCGCGTACCAGTACACGTTGGAGGGCGACGATTCGCATCAGCTCTATGAGTGGTCGACCAAATTGCAGGAGGCACTGCAAAACAATCCGGTGCTGCGGGATGTGAACTCCGATCAGCAGCAGAAGGGACTCGAGACGGATTTGAAGATCGACCGCGACACCGCCAGTCGATTGGGTGTTACTGCCAGCCAGATTGACAACACGCTGTATGACGCGTTTGGCCAGCGTCAGGTATCCACGATCTACAGCGCGCTGAACCAGTACCATGTAATCATGGAAGTGGCGCCTCGTTATTGGCAAAGCCCGGAGACGCTGAAGGAAATCTATGTCAGCACAGCCGGCGGCAATGCGAGCGGCACAGAGACAACGAACGCCGTCGTAGGAACTGTGGCTGCGAACCAGACTTCCGCAGCGAGTGCGGCGACGATCGCATCGAGTTCCGCGCGCAATGCAGCAACCAACGCCTTGGCCAATACCGGGAAGGGAAGTGCATCGTCGGCTCCCGCGGTGTCCACAAGCAAGGAGACGATGGTCCCGCTCGCGGCATTCTCCTCCTACGCACCTGGGAACACACCGCTTGCCGTCAATCACCAGGATCAGTTTGTCGCAACCACGATTTCCTTCAATCTGGCACCGGGAAAGTCATTGAGCGATGCGTCACGGGAAATCGACCAGACAATGCAGCGGATTCACATGCCTGGGAGTATCCATGGCAGCTTCGCGGGCACGGCGCAGACCTTCCAGTTGTTCCTGTCCAATGAGTTGCTGTTGATAGTCACAGCCCTGATCGCGGTCTATATCGTGCTGGGTATCCTGTACGAAAGCACGATCCATCCCATCACTATCCTCTCGACACTGCCGTCGGCCGGCGTGGGAGCGGTGCTGGCGCTGCTGTTGTTCGGCACAGAGTTCAGCATCATTGCACTGATTGGTGTCATCCTGCTGATCGGCATCGTTAAGAAGAATGCCATCATGATGATTGACTTTGCGCTGGATGCGGAGCGGACGCGCAATCTTTCGCCACGCGAGTCGATTTTCGAGGCTTCGTTGCTGCGTTTCCGCCCGATTATGATGACGACATTCGCGGCGCTGCTCGGGGCGCTGCCACTGGCATTAAGCTTCGGCAATGGCGGCGAGATCAGGCGGCCGCTCGGTATATCCATCGTCGGCGGCCTGATCGTCAGTCAGGCGCTCACTCTCTACACCACGCCGGTGCTGTATCTGTATCTCGACCGTTTCCGTCATGCGATGCGACGGAGGTGGCGTCGCGCATTTCCCGGTATTGCAGCCGCGTCGGAACCAGCCGAATGATGCGTTGGTTGTGGCTGCCGCTGTTGTGTTCAGCCTGTATGGTCGGACCGGATTACCAGAAGCCCGATGCACCGGTTTCGGTCGCCTATAAGGAATTGCAGGGCTGGACGGTTGCGCAACCGCAGGACTCGGTGGATCGCGGTAGCTGGTGGTCGATCTATCACGATCCGCAGCTTGATGCGCTGGAACAGCAGGTCGACGTCTCCAATCAGACCGTCAAGCAATTCGAGGCCCAGTATCGCAACGCGGTGGCGCTGGTGCAGGCGGCACAGGCGAACCTGTTTCCGGTCGTTGGCCTGAATGGCAGCGTGACACGGAGTTCCGGCTTCAGTGGCAGTGGCGTAAACGGTTCGGGCGCTGTGACCGGCACATCCACCTTCAGCGTAACCGGAAGAAATGCCGGCGCTCCGCGCACTCAATACTCTGTCGATGGGTCGATCACCTGGGATCTCGACGTCTGGGGCCGCGTCCGCCGGCAGGTCGAAAGTCAGGTGGCGGGTGCGCAACTCAGTGCTGCCGATCTCGCAAATGCAAGGTTATCGGCGCAGGCAACGCTGGCCACCGACTATTTCAATCTCCGCGCTGAGGATTCGTTGCAGGAACTGTTGCGCCGGACAGTGGCATATTATGAACGCGCACTCGCTATCGTGCAGAATCAGCATGCAGCCGGCATCGTGTCGGCATCCGACGTGGTGACCGCGCAGGCACAGTTAGAGGGCGCGCGCGCGCAACTTGTTGGCGTCGGCGTGCAACGCGCACTTTTCGAACATGCGATCGCCGTGCTGACAGGGCATCCACCGGCTGATTTGAGTATCCCCATGGGTTCGCTCGCGTCTTCCGTGCCGGTCGTACCACCCGGGCTTCCTTCGACGCTGTTGCAACGCCGGCCGGATATTGCAGCGGCGGAACGCCAGATGCAGGAACAGAATGCGCTGATCGGCGTACAGATCGCAGCATTTTATCCGGACATCAGTCTTTCCACACTGGGCTCCTTTGTTGGTAGCCCGCTGTCAGAGTTGTTCACCGTGGCCAATCGCACGTGGTCGCTCGGCGCCGCTGCGGGCGAGACGCTGTTCGCCGGTGGAGCACGGACAGCCGCAGTGGCAGCTGCGCGCGCGACCTATGATCTGAGCGTCGCCAACTATCGCCAGGTCGTGCTCACCGCATTGCAGGGGGTGGAGGACCAACTGTCATCGCTCCGTATTCTGGAGCAGCAGAAACGCGCCGAGGACATCGCGGTGGCGGCGGCGCAGCGCGCTGTGGACGTGATTTTCAACCAGTACCGCGCGGGCACGGTCGCCTATACCAGCGTCATTACCGAGCAGCAAATCTTGCTGGGGGACCAGCAGGCACAGCTCGCAGTACAGCAGAGCCGGTTGGTAGCAAGCGTCGCGTTGATCCAGGCATTGGGTGGCGGTTGGGACACCAGCCAGCTGCCGGACCGCAAGGACCTTCCCAACGCGCTGGATGTGTTGAAACCGTAGGCACGATCCCATTTCGTGGTGCAGTCGATGGTCACGCGGCCGATCGATCCGCTATCGTCGCGCAGTCGCTTCAGGCCTGAACCGAACGCCTGACCGGGCATAACCGCCGCCGAGACCGATCGGGGTCCCGTCGGCGCGCCAGCACGCCGCGCCGGTCATCGACCCGTCGTCGTCGAACCGGATCGCACTCATGCCACCTCCGACATTGCCTGTGGACAGCACGTCGTGTCCGCGGTCGCGCAGTGCGGCCACTACGTCGGTGGAGATACTGTTTTCCAACTCCAGGCCGTGGCCCTGCGTCCAGATGCGTGGCGCCTCGACTGCCTCCTGCACGCTCATGCCGTGGTCGATCAGGTTGGACAGCGCCTGCATCACTGAAGGGAAGATGCGCAGCCCACCCGGCAGCCCAAGCACGAAGCGTGGCTTCCCGTCCTGCAAGGCCATCACTGGCGCCATCGATGAGGTGATGCGCTTGCCCGGCGCCATCGAATTGGTGCGGCCCGGATATGGCGTAAACACGAACATATAGTTGTTCGGGATCATGCCGGTTTCCGGCACGATATAGCGCGCGCCGAACAGCGAATTGATGGTCTGGGTGCTGGCGACGATGTTGCCGGAGCCATCGGCCACGGTCAGGTGCGTGGTGTGATTGCCTTCGCCCGGCGCCACTTCGGCGCTCCAGCTTTGCGCGCGGTCCATCGTCATGCGGGCTCGGCGCTCGGCGGCATACGCCTTGGACAGCAGCTTCTCCACTGGCACTTTCACGAAGGCCGGATCTGCGGTCGCGGCGGCGCGATCGGCGAAGGCGATCTTCAGCACCTCGGCGATCAGATGCAGCGTGTCCGCCGAGCCGAAGCCAAGTGAGCCAATGTCATAGCCTTCCAGGATGTTGAGCATCTGGATGATGTGCAGCGGCCCGGACGACGGGGGCGGTGGCCCAATGATCTCGAAGCCTCGATAGGTGCCGCGCAGCGCTTCACGATCGATGGTGCGATAGCCTGACAGGTCGTCGAGCGTGATGTAGCCGCCCGACTTTGCCATATGATCGGCGTAATGAGTACCAAGCGAACCGGTGTAGAGCAGGTCCGGCCCCTCACGCGCGACGCTTCGCAGGGTCTCTGCGTAGTCACCGGTGACAAGCCGCGCGCCGGGCTTGATCGGCGCGCCATCCGGCAGATAGAGCCGGGCAATCTCCGTATCCAGCGCCATGTCGGCCGCGCAGTCGGACACGCATTCGTGCAGGTAGCTGGTGACCCGGAAGCCCCGCGACGCATGGCGGATCGCCGGCTCCATCACGTCGGCAAGCGAGAATGTCCCGAAGCGGGCCAATGCCTCGCACCAGCCCTTCAGGTTACCGGGCGAAGCGACGGCCGTCGGACCAACGGCATTCTTGCGGCCGATCGTGTCCATGGTGCCGGGGGCGGCGTCCGGGTCCGCCGTGTATGTGGTGGGGCCCGTGGCAAGCGGCGCCATGCTCTGGTTGTCGATCACCACATGGCGTCCATCGGCCAGGCGGATATGCGCCATGCCGCCGCCAAGAATGCCCACCATCATCGGTTCCACGACGCTCAGGGTGAAGAAAGCAGCGATGGCGGCATCGATCGCATTGCCGCCGGCAGCGAGCATTTCGGCGCCTGCAGCAGACGCCAGTGGATGGTTGGTGACGACCATGCCCCGTGTGCCGGTCGCTGGCTGCTTCTCGCAGCGGAATGTCGTACCCGCGCGGCAGCGCCAGTCGGTCTGCGGCATCATCCTTCCTTTCGTGCCATCATCAGCTCGCAGCATGCGCCACCGAGTCTGGTGCGACAATCCGGAGCAGTGTGGTGGATCTCTTCACGTTGGTAGGGTTGGTGGGTGTAACGATCATCGTCGTGGCCTATTTCGCCAACCAGCAAAGCTGGCTAAGCAGCGAGGACTGGCGTTTCCCGGCAGCGAACCTCGTAGGCTCGCTGCTGATCCTGGCCTCGCTGTTTCACGCTTGGAACTTCCCATCGGTGGTGATCGAGGTCATCTGGTCGGCAATCAGCCTGTATGGGCTTGGCAGAAGGTTGCGGCGGCGATGACGGTCAGCCGGGAATACCAGGACTTCATCCTCGACCTGCTGCGCCCGCTGGCGCCAATGCCGCGGCGAATGTTCAGCGGCGTCGGGCTGTTCCACAGCGGCGCCATGTTCGCGCTGCTGGTGCGTGACACCATGTATCTACGGGTTGACGACACGACGCGCGCACGCTTCGAGCAGGCGGGCAGCGAACCGTTCAGCTATTCGCGAGCCGGGCGTCAGGTCAGTCTGTCGGCGTATTACGTCCTGCCGGAGGAGCTGCTGGACCAGCCGGATGAACTGCTGCAATGGGCGCGCGAAGCCATTGGAGCCGCGCGGCGAGCAACTGCGAGTGCCGGATCTGCCAGGTCTCGTTCAGGTGCTCGGGGGAATCGAAAAAAGCGTCGCGCGGATAGTGGCTGAGGTTGGGCAATTCCAGGAACATGCCGCCGTTACCGAGATAAATCGCTCGGATCGCCCGCGTTGTCGCCTCGGGCATAGGCGAATCGGCAAACTCCGTTGGCAGGCCGCCGATGACACGGATGCCGTGCGCAGTGGCCCATTGCGCGAAGCCGGCGATGAGCATGCCGCCATAGCCGGCGCACACCTGCTCGGCCGAGGCATGGTGCGGCGTCATGGCGATGAGGGCAGCCTCGTTGGCGCGTGCCAATTCAGCGGTATGGCCAACATGATCACCCCACGCATTGGTCGCGCCGTTCGTCTCGATGCGCGGATCATGGAAGTGCAACGCAATCAGTGCTTCTTCCAACGGCCCCATGACCGCAGCACGCAAATCGGAAGAAAACAATGCTGCGACCCAGCGCGCAGGTTGCAGCGAAAATAACGTATGCCAGTCATGGCGGAACATGATCGCAGCATCAGGCCCAGCATCGGTGGCAGAGCGCGTGCGGACGTACTGCTCCTCTTCCATGGGCAGATACACGAGATCGCCGGCATGGAGTTCCGATTTCCAGCGCGTGAACAGGTAGTCCAGGCCCAGACCCACGGCGACGCCGCCGTTGACGCAGGGCATGCCAAGGATTGGCTCGATCACCTCGCATCGGTGCGAGTAAGGACCGTTCGAGCCGGCGAGGATGACGATCTTCGGCCCATTGATTGTTGCGGCGAGCGCGAGCTTCGCATCGATCTGCTGCTGCAGGAAGCCAACCGAAAGCGGACGATCGATGACGCAGCCAAAGAGCAACGCGTAGGTCAGCAATGAGATGATGCTCGCGGTGAGGAGACGCCGCACCGGTGCCGCTCAGAACTGGAAATAGAGGAACGGGGTCACGTGCGGCGCGAAAAACAGCGCCTGCGCGGTGAAGGCAAATCCGGACGTCAGCGCCCAGCCGCGCGCCCGCTCCGAAAGTTCGTGGACGCTGGGCATCGCCAGAACAATCAGCCAGCCAAGCAACAAAGCCGCCGACACCTCTGGAAAACTCAATGTGCGCGCGTCCGCAAGATAGGGCAGCAGGGGCACCGGTGTTGCGAACGACGCGAGAGCCGGGAATGCACGCACAATCATCCGAGGCAGCGCGATGCCGTTCAGCCCTGCCATGCCGCGGAACATCGCCAAGGATGCCTGTACGCCGTCGGCGCGAAATGGGACCCAGGCCACCACCACAGCCATCAGTGTCAGTATCCGGCCGATCGCCGCGGGCAGCCGCCATGGGAACCAACGGTGGATCAGCAAATAGGCTCCGTGCAGTCCGCCCCACAGCATGAAGTTCCATGCCGCGCCGTGCCAAAGTCCACCCAGCAGCATCGTCGCCATCAGGTTGACATCGCGCCTCGCAGCGCCATGCCGGTTGCCCCCAAGAGGGATGTAAACGTGATCGCGCAGGAAACGGCTCAGTGTGATGTGCCAGCACCGCCAGAATTCAGCGATGTTCGCCGCCTTGTACGGGGAGGCAAAATTCAGCGGGAAGCGTACATTGAGCATGCGGGCGAGTCCGATCGCCATGTCGGAATAGCCGGAAAAGTCGAAATAGATCTGGAGCGCGTAAGCGGCCACCGCATACCAGGCCTCGAAGAACGTCAACGTCGCGCCCTGCGCGGCGGCCGCGAAGCCCACATCCGCATAGCGCGCGAACAGATCGGCCAGCACGACCTTCTTGGCCAACCCGAGCAGAAAGATCGTCGCACCTTCGGCGATATGTTCAGCCCGCGGCCGTGCGACGTCCCTCGCCACGAGTTGCGGCATGATATCGCGCGGCTGCACGATTGGCCCCGCGATCAGATGAGGGAAGAAGGCCACGAACGCGGCGTACGGCAGCAGACCGCTCTCGGCACGTGCACCGCGGAAGCTTTCGACCAGAAACATGATCTGCTGGAAGGTGAAGAAGCTGATCGCGAGTGGCAGGAAGATGTGCAGCTCTGGCGTGTTCAGAAGCAGCACGTCATGGGTCAGGAAGTTGGCGTATTTGAACCAGCCCAACAGCGCGAGGTTTGCCGAGATACCTGCGATCAGCCAGCTCCGGGCGGCATTCCTCCGGCCATCCTCTGCCAGCCGCAGAATGCGTTGACCGAACGCATAGTTGCCAAGAATAGACCCCGCCAGCAGCACAACGAATCTCGGGTTCCACCAGCCGTAGAAGAACAGGCTTGCGACAACCAGCCAGCGCAATGCCCAACGCGTGCCGGCGAACCGTCCGGACAGGAAGAAGCCAGCCAGCGCGATCGGCAGGAAACCAAGGATGAACTGGGGTGAGTTGAACAGCATGGTGTGCCGCACGCGAGTTTCGCGCGTGCGGCATAACCAAGGGTAAACGCTCGGTCAGTGCGACCTGTGCAGCCGCGTGAATTTAAGCAGTATGGCGGCGGCGGAGCAGGCACAATCCCCACAATCCGGTGCCGAGCAGCGCGAGCGAAGCCGGCTCAGGCACCGCCGACATGGCAAAGGTGATCGGCACGTTGAGCCCGGTGTTGTCGACGTGCGTGTAGCTGTCGGGCCCATTCGAGAACAGGTTGACCTCGCCACCCGTCCCGCTTGTGAACAACAGCCCCCATTTTCGATCATGGGATCGCTTTTCGGCAGCAGCAGGTCGTCATACGAGAAGAAGCTGGACGGGCTGAGCGCCGCGTTGGGTGCATTGGGATTTGGCAAGAGGGTGGATGTGCCGAAGATCGCGCCGCCCCGACGTGCTGTCAGATCCGGAGATCGCAACCCACTCCCCCGGGCCAAGCAACTCGGCATTGAGGAACCCTTCTCCGACTACGCCGCCGCCGCTGTAGGAAAACCTGAACTGCTCAATTGCGGACGCGGTCCGCTCGCCACCGGCCAACAGCCCACAGCCGAGTGCAATGAACAAAGTGCCTCTTGCGAGGGACCGCACGGCCGAGTGGAATCGGGGAGCATCGCTCGTGGATGTAGTGCGTCATGCCTCTGTCTCTCCTCGCAAGGCTTGGCGCGCGATGTAATAGACCGGAGGGTGTATGATGGCCACTAAATCTAGAGCATAGTCCACATTTTAACCATCCCTGCCATGATCTCACATACCAAGACCTGAGACCCGCGGCGTGGATGCCGTTCAGCGGCATGCCAGTTTCGCCGCCGGCCGATCCCTGATACCTGACCACCCGCGATGAGCGACGACACCCCCAACAATCTGGCGCTGCTGCCGGCCGGCCTGCGCGACCTGCTGCCAGCGGAGGCCGAGACCGAAGCAGCATCAGTCGAGGCGCTGATGGAAATATTCGCCTCGCACGGCTATCAGCGCGTCAAGCCGCCACTGTTGGAGTTTGAGGACAGCCTGCTGGCGGGCTCCGGCGCCGCCGTGGCGGAGCAGACTTTTCGGCTGATGGACCCGGTCAGCCAGCGGATGATGGGGTTGCGCGCCGACACGACGCCCCAGGTCGCCCGCATCGCCACGACGCGATTGGCCCACGCGCCCCGCCCGTTGCGCTTGTCCTATGCCGGCCAGTGCCTGCGGGTGCGCGGCTCGCAACTGGCTCCGGACCGGCAGATTACCCAGGCTGGGATCGAACTGATCGGTCGCGACAACCCTGCCGCGGACGCGGAGATCGTGTTGGTGGGGGCGGAGGCATTGGCCTCGGTAGGCCTGACGCGCACCAGCTTCGACCTGACCCTGCCCACATTGGTGCCCATCCTGCTGAACGACGCATCCTTCGATGACGCGAGGCGGACCACGTTGGCCCGGGCGCTTGATCGGAAGGATGCGGCATCGGTGGCAAAGCATGGCGGGCCATTGGCGGCCACACTGACAAACCTGCTCGAAGCAGCAGGGCCAGCCGACCGTGCATTGGACGCCTTGAGGGCCGCCGCTTTGCCGCCCGCTGCCCGCGAGTTGGCGAATCGTCTCGCCGAGGCGGTTGTTGCCATCCGCGCGCGTGCCCCGACCCTCCGGATTACGATCGATCCGGTGGAATTCCGTGGTTTTCGCTATGAGACCGGCGTTTCCGTCACGATCTACGCGCCTGGCAGACACGAAGAACTCGGCCGCGGTGGCCGTTACATCTGCGGCGAAGCGGAGCCGGCAACCGGCCTGACCCTCTTCCCCGATGCAGTCCTTCGAGCGGCTCCACCTAGGGATGCGCGCCAGCGCCTGTTTGTGCCGGCCGACGCCGATCAGGACGAAGCAGCGAGAATGCGGCGGCTAGGCTACGCGACGATCGCGGCGTTGGACCCTATGGCTGACGCAGCGTCGGAGGCGCGTCGACTGCTATGCTCGCATATCCTGCGCAATGGCGAGGCCGTTCCGTTGAGTTCTGGAGTCTGATGCATGGCGAACGTCGCAGTGATCGGCGCCCAATGGGGCGATGAGGGCAAGGGGAAGGTGGTGGACTGGCTCGCCAGCCGCGCCGACATCGTTGTGCGCTTCCAAGGGGGCCACAACGCCGGCCATACCCTGGTCGTCGGTAACGAGACCTACCGCCTGGCTCTGCTCCCATCAGGCATTGTGCGCGGCAAGTTGGGTGTCATTGGCAATGGCGTCGTGGTGGACCCGGAAGCGCTGCTCGCCGAGATCGAGAAAGTAAGGGCGCAGGGACTTGAAGTCACGCCATCTTCCTTGCGCATCGCTGAGAATGCCACGCTGATCCTGCCGATGCATTCGGCATTGGATCGGGCGCGCGAGGCGGCACGCGGGGACCGCAAAATCGGCACCACCGGCCGCGGCATCGGGCCGGCATACGAGGATAAGGCGGCGCGGCGCGCCATCCGGGTAGCGGATCTGGCCGAACCACAGACGCTCGCCGATAAGCTCGATGAATTACTCCTGCATCATAACACTTTGCTGCAAGGTCTTGGTGCAGACACATTTTCCAAGCAGGTTGTGTTGCAGCGCCTGCTGGATCTGGCGCCAAAGATCCTGCCGTTCGCCGAACCAGTGTGGGAGCGTCTCGATGAGGCGCGCCGAGCGGGACGCCGCATCCTGTTCGAAGGCGCGCAGGCGGTGATGCTGGATGTTGACCACGGCACCTATCCCTTTGTGACATCGAGCAATACCGTGGCTGCGACAGCGGCCACCGGTGCCGGGATCGGGCCGGCGGCGGTCGGGTTCGTGCTGGGGATCGCCAAAGCCTACAGCACACGGGTTGGTTCAGGGCCGTTCCCCACCGAGTTGTTCGACGAGACCGGCCAGTTGCTCGGTGACCGCGGGCATGAGTACGGCACCAATACGGGGCGCCGCAGGCGCTGTGGCTGGTTCGACGCCGTCCTGGTGCGCCAGGCGGTGAAGGTCGCCGGCATCCAGGGATTGGCGCTGACCAAGCTGGATGTGCTCGACGGCCTGCCCGAGCTCCGCGTCTGCACCGGCTATCGTATCCGCGGCGAGCGTTTCCGCCACCTTCCTGCCGCACCGGGTGCGCAGGCGGCGGCCGAACCGGAATACGAGGCGCTGGAAGGTTGGACGCAGTCCACCCGGGGAGCTCGCTCATGGGCAGACCTCCCGGCGCAAGCCATCAAGTATGTGCGGCGGATCGAGGAACTGGTGGAGGCACCAGTGACGTTGCTGTCCACCAGCCCGGAGCGGGACGACACGATCCTCATGCGGGATCCATTTGAAGGCTGAACTGTCCGATCTCCACCGGAGACCGATTCAGCTTGATTGCCCTGACTCCCTCAGGCCGGCTAGTTTGCCGTTGGAGGATTGAGAACACAGCATGAACGATCTGTTTGGCGGCAAGGGATCCGACGGGTACACAGCCAAGGACATCGAAGTCCTGGAGGGGCTGGAACCAGTCCGGCGCCGCCCGGGAATGTATATCGGCGGCACCGATGAGACCGCTCTGCATCACCTGGCGGCGGAACTGCTCGATAATGCGATGGATGAGGCGGTGGCCGGCCACGCGACCTTCATCGAGGTGTCGCTCGAGCCTGGCAATTGGCTGACTGTTTTCGACAATGGCCGTGGCATCCCGGTCGATCCGCACCCAAAATCAAAAAACCTTAGTGCATTGGAGGTCATTTTTACGACCCTGCATTCAGGCGGAAAGTTTGGCGGCAAAGTGTATGCAACGTCTGGAGGCTTGCACGGCGTCGGCAGTTCGGTGGTGAACGCACTGTCAGAGAAGCTGGAAGTCGAGGTCGCGCGGGACCGGGTCCTTTGGAAGCAAAGCTACGCACGAGGCAGGCCGACGACGAAGCTGGTGAACGCCGGTGCGGTGCACAACCGGCGAGGGACTTCGATCCGCTTCAAGCCTGATTCTACGATATTCGGGGCTGTGACGTTCAGTCCTGCGCGGCTCTATCGGCTGTGCCGGTCGAAGGCGTACCTGTTTCGCGGGGTACAGATCCGCTGGGCGTGCGATCCGTCGCTGCTGAAGAGCGGAAAGGACGACACGCCGGCAGAGGCCGTGCTGCACTTCCCGGGCGGGCTGCGCGACAGCCTGGAAGCGGACATCGGCGAAGTGCCCCGCGTATTGCCGCAGGCGTGGGCTGGAGAAGCCGACCTTCCGACCGGGTCCGGCCGCGTCGAGTGGGCGGCGTCGTGGCTTGAAGGCGGAGAAGGGTTCGTCCACTCCTACTGCAACACGATTCCGACGACCCAGGGCGGCACGCACGAGGCCGGGTTTCGGGCGGCACTCTTGAAAGGCCTGCGCGCCTGGGGCGAACAGCGCGGTAACCGGCGCGCAGCTCAAATGGTGCCCGAAGACCTCCTCGGCACCCTGGCCGCCAAGCTCTCGGTCTTCCTGCGCGAACCGCAATTCCAGGGACAGACAAAAGAGAAGCTCACCAGCTCAGACGCCACGCGGCTGGTGGAAACGGCTCTGCGTGACCGGTTCGATCACTGGCTGGCCGGCGATCCAACGCAGGCGGATAATCTCCTGGCCTTTGTGATCGAGCGTGCCGAGGAGCGGCTTCGGCGCAAGGAAACCAAGGACGTCGCGCGCAAATCCGCCACCCGGAGACTGCGGCTGCCTGGCAAGCTGACCGACTGCACGCGTGAGAACGCCGCGGAGACCGAGATCTTCCTGGTGGAGGGCGACAGCGCCGGCGGCTCCGCCAAGCAGGCGCGCAACCGGGAAACGCAGGCCGTCCTTCCGCTGCGCGGAAAAATCCTGAACGTGGCCTCGGCATCGGCTGACAAGTTGCGCCAGAACCAGGAACTGAAGGACCTGATCGAGGCGCTGGGCTGCGGCGTCGGCGAGCGTTTCGACCGCGCCAAGCTGCGCTACGGACGCGACATCATCATGACGGACGCGGACGTGGACGGGGCGCATATCGCCTCGCTGCTGATGACATTTTTCTACCGGGAGCTGCCGGAACTGGTGCGGCACGGCCACGTGTACCTGGCGCAGCCACCCCTGTACCGGCTCACCCAGGGTGCAAAGTCGGTTTACGCGATGAACGACGCGGATCGCGAAGCGAAGATGAAGCGCGAATTCAAAACCGGAGCGAAGGTGGAGGTGAGCCGGTTCAAGGGCTTGGGTGAAATGCCCCCATCGCAACTCAAGGACACCACGATGGACCCGGCGAAACGGACGTTGCTGAAGGTTGTGGCGCTGCCGGAGGAGCGGGCGAAGAACAACGAACTGGTCGAGAGCCTGATGGGGCGGCGGCCGGAACTGCGGTTCCAATTCATCCAGGAACGGGCCAAGACGGTAGAGGTTGAGGAGGTGGATGTCTGAACCGACCTGAGCGGACATCGACCCGCCTGTCCGCTGAAGGGGGCTCACGGTGGCGATGTTGTTCCTGTCCGAGCTGCGCCGTCGTCCTGGCGTTGCGGTTGATGGTCATCGCTTCCCATGGTCGCTGCCTCTGGTGCGCGACCTGGAAAGGCTCGAGTTCACCACGCCGATCACATTCCTTGTCGGTGAGAATGGCAGCGGCAAATCGACGCTCCTGGAAGGCATGGCTGTCGGCATCGATGCGGTGGCCGCCGGCGCGCATGACCTACAACGCGATCCCACGTTGCAAGCTGCGCGCGACTTCGCGGCGGGATTCGTATTTGCCAGGCGGCGCCACGCACGCACGCGGCTGTTTCTCCGCACCGAGGATATGTTCGGCTATACGGGTCGCCTGAGCGCAAATATCAGCGAACTCGAAGCCATCGAGCAGGACTTCGCTGCGCTGCCCGAAGGTCCGGGGCGGGATCGGGCGACGGGTCTGGCGCGCGGTGAGCGCACAGCGCTGACGCGGCGCTATGGCGAAAATCCGGATGGGAAGTCGCACGGCGAGACCTTTCTGGCGATGCTGCAAACACGGCTGGTCCCGAATGGCCTGTATATCCTCGATGAGCCGGAAACTCCGCTATCGCCCTCGCGTGTTCTCGCGTTGATCGCGATGCTGGCGGGATGCGTGAAGCGCGGATGCCAGTTCATCATCGCTACCCATTCGCCTCTGCTGATGGCCACGCCGGACGCGACGATAGTGCTGGTTGAGGACGGCCGCTTGCGGTCGGTCGCGTGGGACGATCTCGAGCACGTGCGGGTGACGCGCGCCTTCATGCGAGACCCGGCAGCGGTGTTGCGGCAATTGTTGAAGGAATAGCCGCGGTCGTTGACGCGGTGTCAACGCTTTCGCTATACGCCGCAGCGGGTCACGCCCCCCCACCGGGGCGCTTCTCTTCTGAAAGGGAGAGCCGCCATGGCAATCGCCGCAAAGCCGGACATGCGTCCGGTCAATCCGAATTTCTCCTCCGGGCCGTGCGCCAAGCGTCCAGGCTTTGCGCTGGAGTCGCTTTCCGGCGCGATGCTCGGCCGCAGCCATCGCGCGGCCGGTCCGAAGGCCCGGCTGGCCGAAGTCATCGAGCGCTCGCGCGCGATCCTGGGCATGCCGCAGGACTGGCGGCTGGGTATCGTGCCGGCCTCGGATACTGGAGCGATGGAAATGGCGATGTGGTCGCTGCTTGGCGCACGCGCCGTCGATGTCGTTGCGTTTGAAAGCTTCGGCGAAGGCTGGGCGACCGACGTCGTGAAGCAGCTGCAGCTGCCAGAGACGCGGGTGCTGTCGGCGTCGTACGGAAAGCTGCCCGACCTCGGAGCGGTGGATTTCAATCGCGATGTGGTGTTCCCGTGGAACGGCACCACGTCCGGCGTGCGGGTGCCGAATGGTGACTGGATCGCGGGGGATCGGCAGGGCCTGACGATCTGCGATGCGACGTCGGCAGCGTTTGCCATGCGCCTCGACTGGCAAAAACTCGATGTCGTGACCTGGTCCTGGCAGAAGGTGCTGGGCGGCGAGGC